>JAFUCO010000034.1 GCA_017459635.1 Blautia sp.
CAGTGCCGAAGGAAGGGCAGCTATACTCGCATTTTCTGTGCCATAGGCCGAACGGTTCCGTACATATGGTCAGTCCTCCCCCTACAGCTGTTTGTTGGCAAGTATACAAATCCATATCCAAAACACTAACTAAATGACATTAAAACCGTCCCCTGTCTTATTTTTCCTTCAGGATCTTCCTACTGGCAGCCAGCCTCTTGCGGCCGGGCTGTTAATAACTTTGATCAATATTGAATCTCTAATACATGGTTGAAAAATAACCCGGATTGTATTATTATCAGAAATGCTGCAAAAAGGCAGTATATTGACAGGAAGGTTATTATCTGACATGAACAGTAAAAGATACGAGATCGATATGCTTAACGGGCCTCTGATGCCCAGACTCATTACATTTGCGCTGCCGCTGATGATGTCCAGTGTTCTGCAGCTTCTTTTTAATGCAGTGGATATCATTGTTGTAGGAAACTTTACGGGAAGCAGTGCGCTGGCTGCGGTCGGCTCAACCACAGCGCTTATCAATATTTACACCAATCTGTTTATAGGAATGTCAATGGGTGTCAATGTCCTCTCTGCCCGGAAATATGCCTCGGGTGCCTACCAGGAAATGTCCCGGGCAGTTCATACCGGGATTACCTTTGCGCTCATATGCGGTGCCATAATGGTATTCGTCGGACTCTTCTTTTCACGCCCTTCTCTGGCTCTTATGGGAACTCCTGATGACGTTATCGACCAGTCCGTCCTGTACATGCGCATTTATTTCTGCGGCATGCCTTTTTTCATGATATACAACTATGGCGCGGCTGTCCTCCGCGCAGTTGGAGATACCCAGAGGCCGCTCATTATACTTACGGCGGCGGGAATTGTAAATGCTCTTCTGAACCTGTTTCTGGTGATAGTGTTTTCCCTGGGAGTCGCAGGAGTAGCAATCGCTACTGTAATATCACAGGCGATTTCCTGCGTGCTTGTACTTCGCTGTCTGATGACCAGTACCGGGCCTTACCATCTTGATCTGCGCAGGCTTCACATCGACAAAGCCTCACTGATCGCCATATGCCAGATAGGCATTCCCACCGGAGTACAGGGCATCGTTATCAGCTTTTCCAACGCTCTCCTGCAGTCTTCTGTAAACTCCTTTGGTTCCGTTGCCATGGCAGGTTACACTGCGGCGAACAACATACTCGGATTTCTTTACATGGCGGTGAATTCCATAACCCAGGCCTCAATGAGCTTCACCAGCCAGAACCTGGGTGCCGGAAAGCTAAAGAGGATCGACCGTATCCTAATCGACTGTCTCATCCTTGAATTCATGACAGCCTTCATAATGGGCGGCCTGGCATTTATATTCGGAAGACAGCTTCTTGGCATCTATACAACCGAGGAGGAAGTTGTAAAAATGGGCATGCAGATCGCTTCAGTAACCTATATCCCTTATTTTTTCTGTGGCTTCATGGATATGTTCCCCGGAATAATGAGAGGCGTAGGATATGCCTTTGTCCCAATGATCCTGTCGATGATCGGAACCGTAGGCGTAAGGATCCTCTGGATATTCTTCTATTTCCCGAGTCACCGCTCCCTGCAGGAGCTCTTCCTGTCCTATCCGATGTCATGGATAGTGACCTTCATTCTTCAAATAATATGCTTCTACTTCGTAAGAAAACTAATATGGAAAAAATATGGTTAATAAGACAGAGAACCGTCCCCTGTCTTGCTCAGCAATCCGGAAACATGTATACTTGAGACAGAACTTAAAATTTGACTTGAAAGGAAACTGTTATGAAATCACTGGTACTTGCTGAGAAGCCTTCGGTTGCGCGGGATATTGCGCGGGTTCTGCACTGCTCTGTTAAGCAGAACGGGGCATTGGAAGGCTCTAAATATATTGTTACCTGGGCTCTGGGGCATCTGGTGACCCTGGCGGACCCGGAGGCTTATGATAAGAAATATGAGAAATGGGAGATGAGCACACTTCCGATGATCCCGGAGGAGCAGAAGCTGGTGGTCATTCCGCAGACACAGAAACAGTACAAGGCAGTGAAAACCCAGCTTTTCAGAAATGATGTGAACGAGGTCATTATCGCGACGGATGCAGGCCGTGAGGGAGAGCTGGTCGCGAGATGGATACTTGAGAAATCCGGCTGCAGAAAGCCAATTAGACGGCTATGGATATCTTCGGTCACCGACAAGGCTATCCGTGAAGGGTTTGATTCGCTCAAAAATGGTAAAGAGTATGATAACCTCTACCGCGCGGCTGCCGCCCGGGCGGAAGCTGACTGGCTGGTGGGCATGAACGGCACCCGTGCCCTGACCTGCAAGTATAACGCGCAGCTTTCCTGCGGCCGTGTGCAGACGCCGACCCTTGCCATGATAAGCAAAAGGGAGGAAGAGATCAAAAGCTTTGTCCCTCAGGAATACTACGGAATTTCGCTTGAGGCAGAAGGAGTCCGTTTCCTGTGGCGCGACCGTAAAAGCGGGAGCAGCAGAACATTCCGGAAAGAGACCGCCGAGGAGCTGATATCCAAAATTAAAAGCAGCTCAAATCCGTCGATCGAGATAACAAAAGTGCAGAAGAAAAAGAAGCTGGTTCCTTCACCGGGCCTGTATGACCTTACTACCCTTCAGAGAGAAGCAGGACAGCGGTATGGCTACTCACCGAAGGAAACTCTGAACATAATGCAGCGGCTGTACGAGAACCATAAGGTGCTGACATATCCCCGGACAGATTCGCGTTACATCACAAAGGATATAGTCCCGACTCTGAAGGAGCGCCTGCAGGCAGTCCGCATAGGCCCCTACAGACAGGCAGCCGGAGCCCTCCTTGTAAAGCCGATACATACGGACAAAAGCTTTGTGAATGACGCAAAGGTATCAGATCATCATGCTATCATTCCTACCGAACAGTTTGTACAGCTTGAGCACATGACGAACGAGGAGCGCAAAATATACGATATGGTAGTGCGCCGTTTTCTTTCAGTTCTGTCAGAGCCGAGCGAATACGAGGAAGCCACGATAGAGGGAACTGCCGGTGGCGCGCTTTTTACGGCTAAAGGCGAGATAATTAAAAATCCCGGATGGCGCGCGGTTTATTCGGACGCCTTTACGCCGGAGGAAGACGAGGATGATGAGCCTGAAGGAAAAGAATGGCAGGGACGCGGCAGCGTAAGCCTTCCTGAATTACGGCAGGGCCAGAGGCTGATCATAAAGAATGTACAGCTTAAGACCGGGAAAACGACTCCTCCCAGGAGGTTTACGGAATCGACCCTGCTTGCCGCAATGGAAAACCCGGTAAAATACATGGAAACAAGGGACAGCCGTGCGGCAAAGACTCTGGGTGAGACCGGAGGACTTGGCACTGTCGCGACAAGGGCAGACATCATCGATAAGCTGTTTTCAAGCTTTCTTATGGAGAAGAGGGGAAACGAGATCATACTTACCGCCAAGGGCAGGCAGCTTCTTACTCTTGTGCCTGAGGATCTAAAAAAACCGGAGCTGACAGCTTCATGGGAGATGAAGCTTACGGACATCGCATCAGGAAAGCTTAAGCAGCAGGCCTTCCTGTCGGAAATCAAATCCTACACTGAAGAGATTGTAAGCGAGGTCAAGTCAGGGCAGGGGACCTACCGCCATGAGAACATGACCAACAAGATCTGCCCGAACTGCGGCAGGCATTTGCTTGCGGTAAATGGAAAGAACAGCCGCATGCTGGTCTGCCAGGACAGAGAGTGCGGCTACCGCGAGACCATCGCGCGGACTACCAATGCAAGATGCCCCAAATGCCACAAAAAAATGGAGATGCTCGTGAAAGGCAAGGAGGAGACCTTTGTATGCGTCTGCGGCTACAAGGAAAGGCTCAGCGCCTTCCAGGAGAGAAGAAAAGCCGAAGGCGGAGGCATAAAGAAATCGGAGGTCCAGAAGTATCTCAAAAAACAGAAGGAAGAAGCTGAAGCGCCGATAAATAACAGCCTTGCGCAGGCCCTTGCCGGAATAAAATTATGAACATATTTACTGTAAATTGTTTTACATTACGTGTAAAATATGTATAATATTATAATGAGTGTAACTGTTCAGATTAAGTAACGGAGGACAGTTCTCTGTATCCCCAAATTACAGGTTTTGAAAAAAGTGATGCAGATAAAAATTATTATATAAGGAGGGTATCATGGCGGTATTTCAGGTTGATTTCATGGCAGAAACCCTTGGCAGAACGGTTCCGATCATTGTAATCCTGCCGACGGACAAGGTTTACTTTCCGGGCATGCCGAGGAGAGAAGAGGGGAAACCCTACAAGACCCTTTATCTGCTGCACGGGGTGATCGGTGACTGCACCGACTGGCTTTATGGAACCCGTATTCGCAGATGGGCAGAGGAGAAGGATCTCTGCGTAGTCATGCCTTCGGGCGACAACGCATTCTATCTGGATCAGCCCTGGGCAGGAAACAATTACAGTGAATTTGTAGGCAGGGAGCTTGTGGAATTCACTCGGAAAACCTTCCCGCTTTCACGCAAGAAGGAGGATACCTATATCGGCGGGCTTTCAATGGGAGGCTACGGTGCAATCTATAACGGTTTCAAATTTAATAAAACATTCGGAGCAGTGATCGGACTGTCCTCCGCGATGACGGTTGATGAAACACTGCCGCTTGAAAACCCGGATCCGAAGTTCCCGATAGAAAGGACCGAGGTCAAAAAGGCGATCTTCGGAGACGACCTTGAGGCGGTGGCCGGGTCGGAAAAGAATCCTCGAGTCCTTATAAGCAGGCTGCTTGAGGATAAAAAGGAACTGCCTAAGCTTTACATGGCGTGCGGCAATGACGATTTCCTTAAGGAAAAGAACGATGCATTTGTATCCTTCCTGAAGGAAAATGGCGTTGAACATACTTATGAAACCGGTCCCGGTTCCCACGAGTGGGATTTCTGGGATACATATATCAAAAAAGCTCTTGAATGGCTTCCACTGGAAGACGCTGTTCAGGGCAGAACAAGCGGCAATGTAGGCCTTTCGGATGTGTGAAAGGAGACCAAGTATGGTGCCCCGCTGGACAACAGTAAGTCGGGCACCTGAAAGTCCTTTCAGGGAGGAGACAAAGTATGGTGCCTTGTGGGCACCAGTAAGTCGAGCACCTGAAAAGTGATTTCAGGGAGGAGGCGTGTGGTGAAGTTAACAGAGGAACAGAAAAAAAGAATTGAAGAACTGCTGTCACAGATGACCCTTGAGGAAAAAATAGGGCAGATGAACCAGGAATCACCCTCTATCGTAGGAGGGTTTGATGTCCCGTTTGAAGAACTGATCGAGATGATGACAGACGGCAGGATCAGCAAGGAAGAATTCGGACGCATCATGGCTGATGCAAAACAGGATTATCATGAAGACGATATCAGAAAAGGTCTTGTTGGGTCTCTTATGGTACAGGATCCTGTAAAGGTAAATGAGCTTCAGAAGATAGCCATAGAAGAGAGCCGTCTTGGAATCCCGATCATCTTCGGACTTGACGTTATCCACGGCTTCCGGTCGGTGTACCCCATAGCTATCGCGGAGGCTGGCAGCTTTGATACTGACCTGATGGAGAGAACAGCTGCCATGGCGGCAAAGGAATCGAGGGCAGCCGGAGTTGCCTGGCATTTCGCGCCGATGGTCGATGTAGCAAGGGATGCCAGATGGGGGCGTGTGTCCGAAGGCCCGGGCGAAGACCCATATCTGGGATCACAGTTCGCGCGTGCCAAGATTCGCGGCCTTCAGAATGACCAGTCTTCGCCGGAAAACTATGTGGCGGCATGTTTGAAGCATTACGTGGGGTATGGCGCATGTGAATCCGGACGGGACTACAATACCGTCAGCATGGCAATGCATGTGTTTTACAATAACTATCTGAAGCCTTTTGAAGCGGCGGTGGATGAAGGCGCCTGCACAGTCATGGCAGCCTTTAATGACCTGAACGGTAAACCCTGCACAGTGAATAAGTTCCTGCTCCGCGACATCCTCAAGGATTCACTGGGATTCCCGGGATTTGTTGTGAGTGATGCTAATGCCATCCGTGAGTGTATAGTCCACGGCGCATGCGAGGATGATATGGATGCCGGCATCCAGGCGGCGCAGGCCGGAATGGACATGGACATGGGAACCGAGATCTATGTCAAAAACCTTAAGGAAGCGGTCGAAAGCGGAAAGCTTTCCATGGAAGTGATCGATGAAGCAGTCCGCAGGATTCTTTCTGTCAAGATGTGGCTGGGACTTTTTGACCATCCGTATGTGACAGAGGAAGCAATGAAGCGCTATGAAACCCTGCCTGTTGAGCATACAGATCTTGCCAGAGAAGCTGCTGAGAAGTCCATAGTTCTTCTTAAAAATGAAGGGAATATTCTTCCTCTTGACAAAAACGCAAAGATATCCCTGGTAGGTTCTCTTGCTGACAACAAGGAAGAGATAATAGGTGCCTGGGCCATGAGCTGGCAGGAGAAGGACTGTGTCACCATCCTTGATGGAATGAAAGAAGAATTCCCGAACGTGCGTTACTTTGAGTGCGGCGGACCGGAAGGCGATCTTAACATGAACGAGATCCTTGCAGCCGGTGATTACGGTGATGTGATAGTAGCTGTACTGGGAGAGCTTGTCTCGATGTCCGGAGAAGCATCCTCAAAAGCCGACATCACGATACCGGGAAGGCAGAGAGAGCTGCTTGAGATGCTGCTCACTACCGGCAGGCCCGTGGTGCTCGTGCTGATGAACGGACGTCCGCTGGCTCTTTCATGGGAATCACAGTTTGTACCGGCCATCGTAGAAGGCTGGCATCTTGGAATCCAGATGGGTCCGGCAGTTGCGCACGTTCTTTCAGGCGCGGTAAATCCGGAGGGCAGGCTTTCATCCTCCTTCCCGGCGATGACAGGACAGTGCCCGGTATATTACAATCATCCCAACACCGGCAGGCCGGGCTCAAAGAGCAAATTTACCTCCCGCTATCTGGATGCGCCGCTCGGAGCGCTGTATCCGTTCGGGTACGGATTATCGTACACAACCTTTGAGTATTCCGACCTTCAGGTAAAAGAAACAGAAGACACAGTAGAAGCATGCATCAAGGTGAAAAATACAGGAGACAGAAGCGGTAAAGAGACCGTGCAGTTCTACATGCAGGACGTCGCCGCATCCCTTGTCCGCCCCGTAAAAGAAATGAAGGGCTTCGAAAAGATAAGCCTTGAAGCGGGCGAAGAGAAGACAGTAAGCTTCAGCCTCGCCAAAAAAGACATGGGCTTCTACGACAACGAACGCACCTACAGACTCGAAGACGGAAAATTCCGCATCTTCATCGGAAAAAGCTCAGTAGACTGCCTGATGCAGGAAATAGAAGTTCAATTTTAAAATAAGACAGGGGACGGTTCTGAAATAAGACAGGGGACGGTTCTGAAATAAGACAGGGGACGGTTCTGTGTCTTAAGACACAGAACCGTCCCCTGTCTTATTTTATAATACAAAAATGTTGTGAATTAACAGAAAAGAGCGTGCCCGGGGAAAGGGGGGTGTGGGGGTTGCTGGGTGCCAGTGGCACCCGTTTAGCAACGACCGGAGCGGAGCGTAGAAACGTCGGGCTTCGCAACTCTGAGAGCGTTTTCCCCCCACGGTTTTAGTAGCGGAACACAGGTGTCCCGTCTGTGTTCCACGATACCTTCATGAGCATTGCGTGCCGGTTCGGGTTGTAGAGGGGGTCACCTATTATTTCGGTTTCGGTCCTTGCGTGGTAGACCATTATATCGTTGCCTTCTTCATCGGTTGTGAAGCAGTTGTGGCCGGGACCGTAGATCCCCAGTGAGTAGTCGGAGGCGAGAACCGGCCGGCGGCTCTTTTTCCAGGACTCAGGGTCAAGGAGATCTGAATTTTCATCGGCGGTCAGGAGGCCTACGCAGTAGTCGACTCCGGTTTCGCTGGCGGAGTAGGTCAGGAATATACGGCCGTTCCGCCTGAGGGCGAAGGGGCCTTCGTTTACCCAGAAGCCAATTCTTTCCCAGTCATAGCAGGGAGTTGAGAGAAGCACCTGCGCAGTGGCGAGCTTCCAGGGAGATTCCATTTTTGCAATATAAAGATTTGAGATCTTTTTGCCTACGCTTACCTTTTCAGCCCAGACATAATAGTATTCGCCTTTGTTCTCAAAAACGGTGGCGTCCAGGGAGAAATCGGTGAAAGAGAATTGATCGTCGTCTGCGCGCTGCATCATCCCTTTTTCAGTCCATGTTCCGTTTATGGGATCCTCATCAGCGCATTCGAGCACATAGGGGCGCAGCGCCCATATGTCGTCTTTATCACTTCCTGCAAAGTAGATATACCAGTTTCCTTTTATATAGTGCAGCTCGGGCGCCCAGATATGGAAGCTCATTATCCCGCTCTCATGGCAGTGCCATATATATTTTTCCGGAGCGGATGCAAGCCCGGCAAGAGTTTCACTGCGGCGCAGGACGATACCGTCGTAGGCCGGGACAGAGGCGGTAAAATAGTAATAGCCGTCGGTGTGCCGGTATACGTAAGGATCTGCCCGCTGCAGAATCCAGGGTTTATTGTATATAATTTCGCTGTTATTACTCATATAACTATCCTCCGAATCGCTGAAAAATCATTTCCGGTAAACGTCAAAAATATCTATATTTTGAATGAGCTTTACACGGCAATGTGGCTGATCTCCGGCAGTTCTTCCGGCATGTAGTGCACACGTGCGTGAATATTCTGGCTGTAATTGCCGAAACGGCTTCCATAAAGAGCTATGCCGCCGCTGTAGTCTTCCGTCGAAAGAACCTCAAACCGGAGCTTCATCTCTCCGTTCTCATCAAGAAAACTCCACCCTGACCCGGTTTCTTCAATCTTCACTCCGTCAAGGAAAACGCCTATTTCGTTCACGACCAGCATTTTAAGATAACCATGCTGCCTCTCCGGACGGTTCCACCACATAGGTGTGTAGATTCCCTTTGCGGGATCGGTCTGCAGCACCGTCAGCCAGTGCCCGAGCGGCTGCCCGTTCAGATAAAACAGGATGTCTGATCTGGACTGTTCTAAAACAGCCTGATCCGCGGAAGAAACCTCAAAGCTCAGCGTAACCTGTACAATACGCTGGCCCTCCGGCAGCAGATTTGGAATGCGGTATTCAACAAAGCCGTCATGAAACCACAGCATTTCAGCCTCTACGCGCTCCGGCCAGGCGAAGCAGCGGGGATCATCCACTGTTCCGATAAGCGAATTGAGACCGGCAAGGCCGCAGCCGGGTCTGACGGAATAATCACTGTAATGCCCGACCGGGACCTCGGTTTCGTAGGCTTTGGTGACGCGCTCTTCACTTGCCGGATAGACATTAAGAAGAAGCTGAGTCTCCCTCAGGCTGCAGTTCTTTCTGAGACCGTGAGATGTGTGCTGCTGAGATATCTGTATAATGCCGCATTCTTCAAGTTTTCGAATGTGAGAGGTTACGGCGCCGCTTGTCAGTTTAAGGGATGAGGCAATCTCATTCAGGCTCATCTCCTCGTTTTCCGATAGAAGCTCTACTATTTTCATACGTACTTCTGAACCGAGAGCTTTGAAAATCTCCAGTCCTTCTGACAGACCGTTGATCTGAAGCATGTTTTTTCCTCCTGTCCAGTTTATTTTTCCTCACTGTAGGCGATGCGGAACATAATATCCTGATTGTAATTTCCAAAATCTCTTCCAAATATAGTAAGTCCGCCTATATGCTCTGCTGTGTCCGGAACAGCCATGCGGAAATATATCGGAGATCTTGGTGAAAGTGAAAGATCCGATATGGAAATGTCCGAGAGCAGCATATCGTCAATGAAAGTGCCTTTATCTGTGACAGACAGCGTTTTCAAAAGGCCATACTGGTTCCAGCTTGAATACCACCAGTCGGGAGTGAATACCCCGGGGACATCGGCAAAATCCCCCGGGCTTGTCCATGTTCCGACCAGGGTTCCGTTAAGATAAAAATGAATATCGGAAGGCCAGTGGGCATTGCTGCCAGGCGCCTCTGATGAAAGCTCCGCAGAAATGGCGATCTGTTCGATGCGGGAATGGGTGGGAATGACACACGGGATCATATATTCGACAAAACCCCTTGTGAACCACAGTATATCAGCCTCGAAGCGTTTCTGATGAGTAAAATACCTGGGATCATCAACCTCTCCTATTATAGAAGAAACTGTGGAAAGACCGCATGTAGGATATACCTTGCACGAAGAGTACTGCCCGACACGAAGGTGTGAGTGAAATTCATTCTGACTGCTGTTATGATTGGAAAAGACAAACAGTATCTTGTCAAGATGCGGTTCACAGATCTTCTGATTGCCGTGGCCGGAGGGTTCTGCATTAATTCGGATGAGCCCGGCATTTTCAAGTCTTTTTACATGGGAAGTTATAGCTCCGTTTGTAAGTCCCATTGATTTTGCAAGATCATTCATGCTCATCCTGCCCTGCTCCATCAGCTGCTGAAGTATTGAAAGACGCACTTCTGACCCAAGGGCATCAAAGACGGTGAGCTCTTCCTGATAATTCCTGATATATCTCATGCGAATCCCACTTCCCTTCTTAATTACAAGCGGTGAGGCTGCTGCGGCAGTTTCAAAACCTGTAATTAAAATGATAACTTTATAATAACACCAATGGTTTATAAATGGAAGAAGTATTTTAAAAAAATGTAAACTAAAGACTATTGTGCAATACTCATAAAATCACCGTCTGAAAATGTACAAAAGCCACAAATGAATGAAAATGGATTCGATAAAATGAGAAATATTTGAGATATAACTAAACTAATGATATTTCAATGGTAATAATGCACAAATTATGGCGTTGATAATTGTATAAAATGCCATTTTTAATTTAAAACTATAGGAAAACATAAAATATTTTAGAAATAGGCTTGACAAGGCTATATTCATGGTTTATTATGGGCTCATAACAACAAAACGGCGATGCGGACGGAACCGGACAGCGAGGCTCCGGACAGCGTAGTAACAAGTCGGACAAATGTTTTCCGGGCGTCCGGAGTCCGGGCAAAGGGAACAGGAAACAAAAAGAAAGTAAAAATAAGGAGGAACAACATGAAGAAAAGATGGCTCAGCATCATGATGGCAGCTGCAATGGTAGCAGCAATGCCTGCATCAGCAATCATGGCAGAAGAGGGTGAAGAGGGCGAAGCTACCGCCGTTACCACAGTAGGTCCTGAGGACGGCACTCATTTTGAAATGTGGTCATTCGTTGACGCCCACAACGAGTTCTATGGAAAGATGGTTGAGCTCTGGAATGAGCAGAACCCGGACAAAGCCCTTAATGTTACATTCAGTACCTATCCTTATGGCGATATGCATAACAAACTGATGATGTCCCTCCAGGCCGGCAGCGGCGCTCCGGACATGTGCGATGTTGAGATAGGCCAGTTCCCGAACTACACAGGCGATGACTGCCCGCTGTATGCACTTAACGATGCCCTTGCTCCTTATGAAGAGGACTGCGTAACATCCCGCCTTGATGTTTACTCAAAGGGAGATGGCACACGCATTGGTGTTCCGACACACGTAGGCGCTTCAGTTATGTACTGGAATGCCGAGATCTTTGAAGAGTACGGCCTTGATTACAAATCAGTTAAGACCTGGGATGACTATACCGCACTTGGCGAGCAGCTTAAAGAAGCTTCAAACGGCGAAGTATATCTGACCTCTGTTGATACCGGCGGTGTTGACTGGATGTGGATAGCAATGGCTGAGTACGGCGAAGACTGGACCGGCGGCCCGGACGGAGAGCCGAATGTTGAGATCGATTCTGTCAAGAAGATGATGGCAATGCAGAAACAGTGGCTGGATGACGGCATCGCAATGATTTCCACAGACGGACATGTTGACCTTGAGGCAGGCTTCAAGAACGTTGCTGAAGGCAAGATCGCTTCCTTCCCGAAGGCTATGTGGTACATGAGCCGTTTCATCAACTATATGCCTGAAATGGAAGGCAAATATGACATCACAACAATCCCGGTATTCGAAGAAGGCCAGAAGAATTCTGTAGGTATCGGCGGAACCGGTACAGTTGTAACAGAGCAGTGTGCAGATCCTGAACTTGCAGCTGAGTTCCTTACCTGGGCTAAGCTTTCTGAGGAAGGCGAATCCTATATCTGGAGCGAGCTTGGATTTGACGTCTGCAATTCCGCACTGTGGTTTGATGAGGACTTCGCATTTGACGAGAGCAACCAGTACAATACCTTCTTCCGTGTAAAACCGTACGAGGTTCTGCAGGAGCTGGCAAACAACGATGCTATCGGCACAGTTTATACCACAACAGTTTCTCCGACACTTAACGATTATATGTGCACAACAACACTGAACGAGGTGTTCGAGGACGGCATGGATATCGATGAGGCTCTGGCTGAGGCTCAGGAATATCTTGAGATGGAGCTTATGTAAATGTTACTATTCACGGCCGTAAGGAAATATACTCTGCTCTGCCATGCTTGCATGAGCAGAGCAGAGTATATTTCCTTACAGGGTCTGAGCCCTTCATGAGGAATCCAGCCGTGAAACGGCGATGAAGCCCGTAAGGGCGAGA
>JAFUCO010000004.1 GCA_017459635.1 Blautia sp.
AATATGCCAGTCTCGCTTATCTCTCTGACAGCGATACAAAGTGAGGATCTATGGTTTCTCCATAGTTGCTCATTCTCAGATTCCAGTCATCTTCTGTAACTTTCTCGGGTTCCTCACCTTCGATTCCATAATCAATAAACCAGGGATTCTCTTCGTCCTTTTCTGCGTCAATTATAAACCTGACCTGGCTTAACGGTTCGGGTTCATTCGGCTGAAGATAGCTGTATGTTATCTCTGAATAAGCCGCGCCGCCTGACGCATTGTTGCAGACATATAAGGTTGAGCCTTCTGTACCCACAAGGTTGTAGCTGCTGCGCTCGCCGCCTGTGAAGATATGGACCGGCTCACCGTTAACCGGCACATACATGTCATAGAAGAAAGGTGCCCCGACTGATCCGATCACCAGCTCCTTGTATCCGTCCCTATTCACATCGATAAATGCATAGCCTGTCTCATCAAGCGGGTCAGTGTCCTCAAGGTCATAGGTGTATGCGTAAACATAGGAAAAATCATCCGCTTCCAGTTCGTCCCTGTCCTTACGGTCTGTAAGATCAGCGGCAAGCCTGTCCAGGATCTCATCATATATTCCTGTTGTGTCTATCTCATCCTGCGGCACGAATACGCCTTCCCCTGCAGGTACTATCGTCAGCGCGATCTGCTCAAAATGCTCCCGCAGCATATTATAGTTCTCCGTGCTGTCCTCGCTCTCCATGTCATACTGAACATCACTCGGATATACAAGAGCTATGTCGAGCTTTGAGCCATCAGAATAATCTATCTCCCCTCCCCTTTCATAGTTTGGGATATCAGCATAATCCGACACATTTTCGAATGTACTGATGCTTCCGACAAATCCGCCGTCGAAGCTCTCATGGGATATCTTTTCGTAGAATGAAATGCTGCTGTCATCTGTCTCAATATCACAGATATCAAGCACTTCCTGCGGTACTGTTACAGATAGCACATCATTTGATACAATGTTTCCTGCGTCCTCCGCAAAGGCACTGCCTGCTATACACATTACGGCTGAAATCACTATCGCTGCTGTTGATTTTTTCATATGCTTTTTCTCCTCTCATCATGGCTTACTGCAAACTTCCCTGTCATTTTAACATCTTTATAAAGTCTCGCTGTAATCTCAACTTGATACGGAGCGGCATATCTTACAGGCTTTAAATAAGACAGGGGACGGTTCTCTGCCTTTAATATTATAAAGGCGGAGGACGGTTCCCTGTCTTAATTTTTTAAGACAGAGAACCGTCCCCTGTCTTATTTTCAGATCAGTTCAGCAAGTTCAGTATAATCATAGCCGTGCGCATCAGCTACATTCTTATTGGTGAGCTTTCCGAGATAGCAGTTGACGCCGATCGCTATCGCGGGATTCTCGCATGCCGCCTCGAGGCCCTTGTTTGCAATTTCAAGGCCATACTTAAGAGTGGCATTGGTAAGCGCGATGGTACTGGTTCTCGGTACTGCGCCCGGCATGTTGCCTACGCAGTAATGAACGACTCCCTCTTCAATGTATACAGGATCATCGTGTGTGGTCACATGGCTGCTCTCGCCGCATCCGCCCTGGTCGATAGCCACGTCTACGAACACCGCGCCGTTCTTCATCTCGGGCAGATAGCTCTTTTTGAACAGTTTTGGAGTTGAGCCGCCGGGAATCAGAACTGAGCCGATTACCAGGTCTGCGTCCATTACCGCTTTTTCGATATTGGAATCTGACGAATACAGCGTCTGGATATGTGCTCCGAACATATTGTCGAGCTCTTCAAGTCTTTTCAGGTTTACATCGAGTATGGTTACATTGGCTCCCAGTCCGACAGCGATCTTGCAGGCATTCATGCCGACGGTACCGCCGCCAAGAATAACAACATTTGCCTTTGGTGTGCCGGGAACACCTGCCAGGAGGATTCCTTCGCCGCCGAATTTCTTTTCAAGATATTTTGCGCCTTCCTCGATGGAAAGACGTCCTGCGATCTGGGACATCGGGGAGAGGCACGGAAGCGACCTGTCGCTTTCCTGTATGGTCTCATAGGCTACGGCTTTTACTTTTCCTGCCAGAAGAGCATCCATCTGAGGCTTATCGGCTGCAAGGTGAAGATAAGTGTAAATTATCAGCCCCTCATGAAACAGCGGATACTCGCTCTCCAGCGGTTCCTTTACCTTTATCATCATATCGACCAGATGCCATACATCAGCGGCATTATCGATCAGAGAAGCCCCCGCATCAACATATTCGTTGTCTGTAAAGCCCGAACCGATCCCGGCGCCTTTTTCCATGTACACGTGATGTCCGGCGGCCACATAGGCCTTTACGTTGTCAGGTGTAAGTCCTACACGGAATTCATTGTTCTTGATTTCTTTTACGCATCCGATCTTCATTGATTTAAATCCTGCCTTTCTTAAATGCATTTCATGCTGCTCACAGCATGTGGTGAAGCAATACCATAACCCTTCTCTTCCGGTTTCACAGATGCACTGCAGCCCGGAGTATGCTGTCAGTACAACATATAATAATGCAGAAACGCATATTTATCAACAGAAAACTTTCCTTCCGGGCCGTATTACTGTTACTCTTTTGCCAGTACATCCCTGACGATCCAGTTCCCATACAGGTCCATGATCCCTGAATAGACTCCTCTTCTGGCATACCATGTTCCGTTTACAAAAGCAGATATATACTGGTTTTCGTTATTATACACAGGGTTCCCGTCATTATCGTAGATCGTCCTGCCCGCCTGCCAGTAATACTTTCCTTCCTCCACTTTATCATTCATGGCGATTCCGCTGCTTCCAAGCGAAACACATTGTGTCGGATATTCATTATATCTGGCAAAAATGCTTCCGTCCCTGACTTTATATACATCTGTGCCTTCATTGAATTCAAATACACAATAGGCAGACGAGATGCCGAGCGGTTTCCCGTGTCCCTGAATGGTGATGAGTTCTCCATCCTTCAATATTAAAAACGCGTCGTCCTTACATGCATAAGGGATATAGTCATGTTTATCAACATCCAGCACAAAGCCTTCACATATATTTCCTGCCAGCTCCGGATAGGCAATGCCGCTGAAATATCCTCCTGCGGATCTGTTTTTCAGATATTCACCGTTGACCTCGCCGACAAGCTGCAGCTTTTCGGGTACAAACACATCATACCCGGATGTTCCGGTTCTGTATACTGCGGAAACAGAATTGTAAAGGTTTATCATTTCATCATAAAAAACAGCATCGTATTCCTGCTCCGGCCTTATTGGGGATATAGTGCCTTCCAGATCGTCCATAAGCACAAGGCCTTCACGGGTCACAACGGCTCCATATTTAATTGAACTGCCAGAATAGGGAATGAAAGCAAAAAATTCCCCGAAAGCGTACATCGACATGTTATCGTCCTGAACCCATTTCAGAAGCTCGGGATTAGTTTCGATATAAGCTGTCTTCTCCTCGGGTTTCACCCAGACGTAAAATTCAGAATCAGAAATCTGAATTCTTATAAAATAATCCTTTCCGGTCTCGTATACATCAGCATACAAATAATTCTCCAGACTGTCTGATATTTCGCCGGGAAGGGAGATGTCCCCGATGATCTCTGCATTTTCGTTATAAAACGTAACGTCTCTTCTCTGTTTATCAAGAATAAGATAAACTTTTGAACTGATCTTTCTTGCAATCTGACCCGGCCCGGTTTCTGCTATGACCTTAAGGTTCCCGGCGTGTATAAATTTTGGCATCGGGTCATCCGTGAGCATGACAGTATCCTTGCCGATAAGCTTCGCACGGATTCCCCAGCCGCTCCCGGGAAGACGTCCTATACGGTTGCCGGCCTCATCATAGACATAGTAGGAGATCGTTTCGTGCCCGGTTATGGGTAAAAGCAGAGCCTTGTTCTCATATCCAAATGATTCTCCTGAAGCAAAGGATGCACATAAGAGGATCCCGGACAGTATCAGAATCGCCGTTAGTTTCCTGATCATCTTTCTATTTCGCCCGAACATAGCCGCATTCCTCCACAAAGCCCTGTCCCTCATCTGTCAGCAGCCAGTCACGTATTTCCAGCGCTTTTTCAGAGGACTGTTCATTAGTCACCACAAAGAAAGGATTTACAAGAGGATACTCACCGGAGGATATAGTCTCATTTGAGGGCGAAATACCTTCAACGCTGATGAGCCTGACACCCGGTATGTTATGCATGCTGGATGCATAATAGTATACCGAATAGCCGAGAGCGTTGCTGTCATTTTCGTATTCCTTCAGTTCATCTATCATTCCTTCCATGGATGGAATGACATCGATCTGTCCCTCAACAAGCTCGGCGTCCCCGAGTATCAGCTTACGCATAAGCGTCTGGCTCCCGCTGGTCTCCGGGCGGAGGAAGGCCTTTATTTCGGCATCGTTTCCGCCAACCTCGCTCCAGTTGGTTATTTTGCCCGTGTATATGTCATATACCTGATCTATAGTAAGACTCTGAACGGGATTGTTTTCATTAACCAGAAAAACCAGGGCGTCCTTCCCAAGCTCACGTATGTCAAGAGGGTCATACTTTTTAAGCTGTTCTTTTGTCTCTTCAGCCGCTTCATATACAAGAAGAATATCCCTGTTTCCTTCAGCAAGTTGCAGATAGCAGGGATTAGTATTTGTAAAATCCTCAAGCACTGCCTCGGCCTGTATATCCGTACATCCGGTAACCATTTTTGCAAGTGTTTCTATCATGGGAACACAGGCAAGCGAACCATCGATGCGGGGGAACTCCTCATACGACATCTGTGGTATCCCCGCTGCCGCGCTGCCTTCACCGTCCGCAAAAGAAACCGCCGGCAGACAAACCAGCGCTGCGGCTGCAAGAAATATAGTTTTAAGCATTTTGTGATTCATAAATACACCTCCCTCTCAAGGCCTGATAATCAGGTGATTACATAAGCAGCAAAAAACTCTTTGGCATCATGATTTAAGTATAACGCCTGACGGAGCTATTGGCAAGATAAGACAGGGGACGGTTCTCTGTCTTATCGAGAACCGTCCCCTGTCTTATTTTGCTGTCAGATATATTTCCGGCAGAATTCTTCAAAGTGTTTTTCGTATTCTTCGGGGGCCACTGTGTATGAGCACACATGTGCGGCTCCTTCTACCAGGAACTGTTCCTTTGGTGATGTGCATTCTTCGTAGAGGTGCTGTCCCATGCTGCATGGAACAAAATCATCCCCTGTTCCGTGTATGAAAAGTATCGGTATGAGCGCATGTTTTACCGAATCTATCGGTGATGCTTCATACAGTTTAAAACCGTCGGCTGCTGTAGTCAGGATGCTCATGCAGCTGACCATCAGCTTCCGGAGCCAGTCGGCCTTGATGCTTGATGAGAAAACGTAATCTGCTTCATTTGCGAAATTGTCATAAGGACAGTCAGCGACGCAGCACTTTACATTTGCGGGCAGTGTACTTGCTCCGGACATCATGAGCACCGTGGCTCCTCCCATGGAAAGCCCATGAATCACTATCTGCACATCGTCGCCATAGATGTCGATGATCTTACGTGCCCAGCGGATGCCGTCCTGATGCTCCTTTACGCCGAACGTTATGTATTTACCGTCAGAGAATTCATGCGCACGCTGTGATATGATCAGGAAATCATAGCCCTGCCGTTCATACATATTAACAAAACGCGCCATGTCATTCACACCGCTGGCATGAAAGCCATGGAATGCAATGACCACTTTTTTATTGTAATCCTTTACATGATACAGCCTGCCGCGCAGAGTAATCCCATCCGAAGATACGATCTCCAGTTTATCCATCGGAAGGCTGTTAAGCTTCGGCAGCGCTTCTCTCTTCTGCTTATGGTAATGCCGGTAGTGCTCTGCTGTTTTGGGATCAGTCTCCTCGTTGGGATCAGGATCCTTGCGCAGGAAGGTATCACGGAAGATTTTGATCATGAACGCAGCAAAAACCCCGCAGACAGCAGCAACCGCCGAAAATGTGATTAGCAAAATGCGGCGCAGCCTTTTTATTTTATCCATATACGACTCCCCTTTCCAAATATCTGTTTATATTATCCATTAAAAACAATAAATGCGCAAGGACTTTTTGTTACTATTCACGGCCGTAAGGAAATATACTCTGCTCTGCCATGCTTGCATGAGCAGAGCAGAGTATATTTCCTTACAGGGTCTGAGCCCTTCATGAGGAATCTTTTACGTGAAACGGCGATGAAGCCCGTAAGGGCGAGATTCCGAATGGAGGGCTCAGACCCAGCCGCTTGCGGCTGGGCCGTGAATAACTAAAGGATGGATAGGGGCTGTGAAAAAAGTCACTTACTTTTTTCACAGCCCCTGTATTCGTGCCTTACTCCTGCTCGACTGTTATATCTTCTATATCTTCGGAAACTTCATCCGTATCTGTGTCTATCGGAAGCGGCACTTCTTCGTAAAATCCATCATCATCCGGGACTTCATCATCCGGTACATCATCATAATCATCATCCGGCACATCATCTTCATCTGTGCTGCCGCCTTCTATCGTAACATCGCCAGTCGGAGGTGCTTCTCCCGTCACAGCGCTGCCATCTTCACCCATCCAGACGTAATCACCCATGTAGGTGTATGCGACATAACGGAAATCTCTCCAGACTCCGTCGGTGAACTCACGCAGTGTGGTCTGCAGGCCTGTATCCCATGTCACATCCACAGCATTTCCTGTACGGCGGAGTTCATACGGATAAGCGAACAGATAGTAAGGAGCTCCGGTTGAATCATACCAGATATACCCTTTCTCGACACCGTCACCCTGTACATACGGCCTCTGCTCCGCATCATACCAGACAGTGTTTGTATACTCGAATATAGCTATGCCGTCAGAAGAATGATCCGCATATACTGTTGCTTCCCAGCCGGTACGTTCGCCGCGCGGGTCGGACGGGGTCGGGGTCGGCTCCGGAGTCGGAGTCGGGGTCGGTTCTGCCGGTATCGGTTCAACCGGGTCTGTGCCATATCTGAGTACCTGCACGCTCTGGATGGCAAGCCTGACCGGATCCAGATCCTCTTTCTGCTTTACTCCGCCTGTTGCTATATAGACATCCTCCGGCGTGGAATAATATGCCTGATAAGCAGCCACATAGCTCTTGTCAGCGATCAGAACAGGAGCAAACTGCTCACCGTTCACAAGGTGTGAAAGCTCCATACGGCTTGTCCCGTTGGAGAATGCCGCAAGATGTTTTTCATCCTCGACCGCTTTCCAGGAAAAATCGGGAAGCTCGATAGAGAGAACTCCGTTGCCGGTGATAAATGTCCTTGGGCCATCGTACAGGTAGGATTCCATCTCAAGGATATCCACATCCATAAATTCACCTGTCAGGGTTCCGGTTTCCTCAGAAGGAGCTGCTTCTCCGCCCTCTTCTCCTTCGGTATCCTCAGACCAGTTGACATTCTTTTCTGTATGGATACCTGCTATATACAGACGTCCTTTCTGGTCAGATGAAGCATTCTTATCCCTGCAGAACAGCAGATAGTTTTCTCCCTCGGTTTCATCTGTTCCAAGAAGGACTACAGGATCAAGGGCAGCGCCATTGTAGCTTTCTGATGCAAGCCTGAATGCCTCCGCCGCCTTTTCCGGCAGAACTGCCTTCTGCTCAGCAGGCGCAGCCGCATCGCCGCCTGATGTTTCCCCGCCGCCATCCCCGGCAGATGATCTTTCGGGCACTGTCCATGCCCCGGCAAAAGAATAAGCTCCGTCATTATCAGACGCATCAGTCCCCTTGGGCATTACTCTCAGATCGTTGAGCCTCAGATCCCTGACAGATGTGAGTTTTGCATTGCCCTCCAGATCCTCATATACAACTGCTATGAACCATACTGGCTTATAGTCCGTGATCGGGACCATCCTGCACAGATAGGCGTAATTGATCCCGGCTACAAGCTGGGTGCCAAGAAGGGTTACCGGCTGATATATTTCACCATAAAGCCCTGAGCTGGCATTAATGAACCTCTGACGGTCCTCTTCTGAAAGGTCATCTGCAACCTCCCCGGAATAAACCTCCCAGTTTACGTCAATATGCTTTTTTTCTTTCGTTTCTTCCGAAGTGTCCTCTGTCTCTTCAGGAACATATTCCGACTCGTCAGGCATGTACTCTGCCTCATCAGGAATGTAATATTCCCCTTCATCCGGTTCATATTCCACTGAACCGTCTCCCCCGTCGTAATAGTATTCCTCCGTTACCACCGGCTCAAATCCCGTGTCCTCTGCATATACCGGTAATGTGCCGGCAAGGACCGAAGCAGAAAGGGCCAATGTAAATAAGGTCACGGCCGTTTTTCTTTTCTTCATAGTTTCATCCCCTCCATTTAAATACTGGAATGCACTCATTCCATATTACTGGTTCATTATACATGACATTTTATTTTACCGCAAGAGAAAGGCAGTTTTGTAAGGTTGATTTTCGCCTGTTTTTGAGATACACTTATGTTAATCAGAAACCGTGCCGGACAGTTACGGTTTATTCCTTAACTCTTAAAGCCTGTGCAGCCCGGCAGGCCGGACCTTTAGAAGGCTGCGCGCCGGCTCCGGGCAGCAGTTTCTTCTGTGCAGCGCCTGCTGCTCTGACATTTACCAGCAAATGCAATAAGACCCTGTCAGCTCCAGGAACTGACAATTACCCGAAAAATAAGGAGAAGTCCCATGTCATTGCTATCAATTATCCTGCCGGCATACAATGAAGAAGCCATGCTTCCACGCACCATAGAGGCACTCAGGAGCATTCTGACGGATTCCGGGATTTCATTTGAACTCATTTTTGTCGATGACGGCTCCGCTGATGCCACATGGCAGCTGATAAGCGATGCCGCCTCCGCAGACGGACGCATACACGGCGTTCATTTTTCACGCAATTTTGGAAAGGAAGCGGCGGTTTTCGCAGGGCTTGCCTCAGCATCCGGCGACTGTGCTGCCGTAATGGACTGCGACCTTCAGCATCCTCCCGCTGCCCTGATTGAAATGTACCGGCTCTGGGAAGAAGGCTATGAGGTCATCGAAGGCGTCAAACGCTCCCGGGGCAAGGAATCATTCCTGCATAAAAGCTCTGCCGGCACATTCTACAGTATCATGACAAAAGCTACCGGCATAGACATGAGCAGGGCCTCTGATTTTAAGCTGCTGGACCGCAAGGCAGTCGATGCGCTCCTTGATATCTCAGAACGCAACAGTTTTTTCCGCGCCCAGTCATCATGGATAGGCTTCCGTACAGCTTCGGTAGAATTTGACGTACAGGAGCGTGAAGCAGGCGAATCAAAGTGGTCCACCCGGTCACTTATCCGCTATGCCATTTCAAATATAGTCGGCTATTCATCCTTACCAATGCAGATGGTCACAACTGCCGGAGTGGTGTTCCTGCTTCTTTCCATAATACTTGGAATCCAGACCCTTGTGAGGTATGTCTCAGGTCATGCGGTCGAAGGCTTTACTACAGTTATCCTCCTTCTTCTGATCATCGGGAGCATCCTCATGATCTCACTCGGGATTATTGGATATTATATTTCAAGGATCTTCCAGGAGGTACAGGGGCGGCCCAAATATATAATATCCAAAAAAATCTGAATTGCAGCCTTCCCGGCGGCTGCTGATTATGAATTAAGGAAGGAAACATGTTCACATGCCTGAACGATTCTTACAGCATTTAAAAAGATGCCGCTTTATCTACGCGGCCTTTTTCATAAGCGCGATAATTTTCGGCGGAGTATGCGCAGCCAGGAACCTGTGGCCCTTCGGCGGCGCCTCCATATTAAAAGTAGACCTTTTTCACCAGTATGCACCTTTCCTTGAGGAATTCAGGAGCCGCATCGTCACGGGAAAAAGCCTTGTGTACAGCTGGGAGACAGGTCTCGGCAAGGATTTCCTGTCACAGTCGGCCTACTATGCAACATCACCCCTTAATCTTCTTTATTTCCTGTTCCCGCGGCATCTGATCTCAGAAGCCATCGCAGTAATCATCATGCTGAAGATAAGCCTCTCGTGCTCATCCTTCGCATATTATCTGCGGGAGCATTTCGGCAGGAACGATGTGACTATCCTTATATTCGGCCTGCTTTACGGCTTCTGTGCCTTTGTCACATGCTATTACTGGAATATAATGTGGCTCGATACAGTCGCTCTTTTCCCGCTGGTCGCTCTTGGCGCCGAACGCCTTATAAAGGAAAACCGCATAGTTCTCTATTACGCATCCCTTCTCCTTACCATGATAGTCAATTTCTATCTGGCGGTGCTGGTATGCGTGCTTATTTCACTCTACTATGTGGTATTTACGCTGAGCAATATGTCACTGCGGAAGGATTTCAGGGCCATAGCCCGTAATACAGGGCGGTTTATACTGGTTTCCGTACTGTGCGCGATGTCCGCCCTGGTCATCCTGGCACCTGTTGCCTCTGCTCTTTCGAACACAGAAGTCAGCAACTTCGTATTCCCCGAGTTCAAGGTCTACCCCGGCGCCTGGCAGCTTATAAGCGCCCATTTCCTTGGAGCCCGGGCATCCGTGCTCTCACGTAACGAGGATATGCCCAACATCTACACAGGTGTTCTGACCCTCATGCTGCTGCCCTTCTTTTATGGCAGCAAAAAGACGGCCAGGAAGGAAAAGGTATTCTATTCGCTGCTGCTTGTTTTCATGCTGCTCTGTTCGTGCATCCAGCCGCTGGACTTCCTTATCCACGGCTTTCATTTTCCTGCCAATCTTCCGCACCGTTTCACCTTTGTGTACAGCTTCATCCTTCTGTTCCTCGCATACAGGGGTCTTCAGGAGGCCGAAGAGGGAGGGAAGATCAGGTACAGCTGCATTGTGGCATGCGTTTCAGCCGCCGCCATTCTGGCATACGAATTTGTTTTACTGAAGCATGTCGATGAAATTGACCATGTTCTCTCAAATACAGATATTATTCTGAACATAGGCCTGATGGCTGTATATCTGCTGATAATTGCTTTAATATCCCGCGGAAAGGCGGTGCGTGCACTCAGGATACCGCTTCTTGGCCTGGTCATTTTTGAGTGCGCCTTTACCATGTACGGCAACATGGATGATACCGGAAACCGTGATGAATATGTAGCTTACCTTAAGGATACTGACAGAGCTGTAGATTATATGAATGAGCAGCAGAAGGACAGCTTCTACCGTACTGAATTCCGCCGCTTCGCAACTATCAACAGCGGGGCTCTTTATCACTACAACGGATTCTCGCAGTTCTCGTCCCTCGCCCCGGGCGGTATATCCGCGCTCATGGAGCATCTGGGGGTGGCCGCTACCGGCAACAGTTACCGGTATTATGATCCCACCGTGCTTATCGATGCACTGTTTGATGTTCGTTACGTAATGAATATGGACGGAGAATTTCCTCCGGCCGCCATGGCATTCAAATACGCCTTTGACAAACAGTTTGATTCGATATGGGTTTACCGCAATGACCGGGTATTTCCTCTTGGATTCCTGGCAGATGAAGGCATTGTCGACTGGGCAACCACAGATACACAGCCTTTCGATGTCCAGAACCGGTTCATTCATACAGCTGCCGGGATAGATAAGGATATGTTCACCCTGATAGATCCGTATATTTTCACCACCGAATACATGGATGTGACCGAAAACACCGGCATCAACGACATTACCTATACCCTTCCCGAGCCCGGCAACCTTTCAAAGGAGCCGGCGGTGCACGCCGAATTTGTTTCCGATAAAGAGCAGTACGTATATCTTTACGTAAATGCGGACAACGCAATGCGGTTCATCTACGCGGACAACACCGTCAAGGAGGACAGGGAGCTTTCGGCCGGAAGGAGCCTTATAGATGTCGGGCATGTTTCACCCGGAGAAAAGATCATAATCGATTTCAAGCTGACAAGACGTGGCGAATTCGAGAAGAAATACCGTGATGTCGGTACAGTACAGCTATATGCCGCAAGCTACGATGATGCAGTTTTCCAGGAGGCTTACGATATTCTGAATTCAGAGCCGCTTGAGATAACCTCATTCACCGAAACCCGTATTGAAGGAACAGTAAGTGCAGACGACAGCAGGATGCTTTTCACTTCGATACCCTACGCACCAGGCTGGAGCGCCTCCCTTGACGGCGAAGAAGCCGAAACCTTCGGGCTTGGCGACGGCGGTGTCCTTGGCATCAGAGTACCGGCAGGAGAACACAGTATCGTCCTTAAGTACCGGTCTCCCAATATGATTCCCGCGATATTCGGAACACTGGCAGGAATTCTTCTGTTTTATGGATATTGCCGTATCCGGAGTAATCCTTTCAGGAAAGCTGCCCTGAGAAAAAGATCCCCTGAAAAAGGCCGCAGAAAACACAGCCGCAAAAAAAGAGGAACGGCCAGATGAAAAAAACAAGGCGTCTAAAGAAAAACCGAAAGCTCCTGTTCCAGGTAGGTTCAGCCATAATCCTGTTTTCCTTCCTGATAGCGTTTGCGATCAGCCGGCTGGTCACCATATCAGCCTTTTCGACCTCACTTGCCGGCATTGCCTTTACCAACGGAGGGCATATTGATGAATATATAGATGCCCTTTCCAATATAGAAGTAGTTCCCTGGCTTCTGAACTACTGGGGAGATAACAGGGACACTCTGGAATACGTTTATTCTACGGAAGAAATGCAGGATCTGGAGACTTACTTCCATGAAAAATACGATGCAGAGGACCTGACACTATTGCCGCTGGATACTCTGAGCAGCATGGATGCTGAAGATAAGGAGCAGTATGCTTACTTATGGTATCTCTATCTGAAATATGACATGGAGTTATATGCCAATGAATACTCCATGAATGAGCTTTTAATGATCATACCGGAACCGGGAACCAGGGACGCCTATGTCCTTATAGATTCAAGGATCCGTGATGGAGATGTCTGTGACCTTTCAGCTACAATAAGCCTTGAAGAGCTCGAAAGTATTTGGAACCGTTTTGATTCTCTTCTTTCAGGAGGCATGGTAAATCTGGTAAAAAGTTTTCCTTCACCTGACAGCAGGCTGGGCTTCAGCCAGCCGCTGATCCTTAAGGATGTAGATACCAATGTGCTGATCTGCAATACCTTTAATGTGAAGGATGTATATGATACCATGGAGTTCGTTACATACGTCCGGCGTAATATCATCTCTTTGCTGCTGATCGGAGTGGTTTTTATCCTTCTTCTGCTTTACTGCATCGTGCTCCGCCCCCTTTCCCAGATGGAAAAGTGTATGAACGAGTACGAAAAGGATAAGGATACGGGCAAGGTAGTGGAGCGCCTTAGCCAGATACGCTCACGCAATGAGATCGGTGTCTTTGCAGATAACTTCTCACAGCTTGCGCGTGAGATGGAGCATTATACAGATGAAGCTGCCAGGCTTGCTGGAGAATCGGAAAAGGTGGCAACCGAACTGAACGTTGCCGCCAAGATACAGCTTGACATGCTTCCGGCCGTCTTCCCTGACCGTAAGGATTTCAGTCTCTATGCCGTAATGGATCCCGCCAGGGAGGTAGGCGGTGATTTCTATGACTTTTATATGAGAGATCCTGATCATCTTGTAATGACCATCGCCGATGTGTCCGGAAAGGGGGTGCCTGCCGCACTGTTCATGGCAGTTTCAAAAGCCATCCTCAAGAACCGTACACTCCTGGGCGGCACACCGGCCGATATACTCGCGGATGCCAACAACCAGCTCTGCGAGGGCAATGATGCCGACCTGTTTGTGACCGTATGGCTGGGAATCCTCACAATATCGACCGGAGAGCTCATAAGCGCCAATGCCGGCCACGAATATCCCGTCATGCGCACGGGCAGTGAGCCCTTCCATCTGATCAAAAGCAGGCACGGAATGGCTCTCGGCGCAATGGAGGGACTCAGGTACCGGAATGAGACCTGCACGATCTCCCCCGGAGACTTCATCTTCGTCTACACCGACGGAGTCCCCGAAGCTACCGCCCAGGACGAAAGCATGTTCGGCACAGAACGTCTTGAAAATATCCTGAGAAGCATCCCTGACGAAGAATCGCCAGGCACAGTCCTCAAAACCGTGCACAAAGCAGTTTATGATTTCGTAGGCGAAGCCCCCCAGTTCGACGACCTGACAATGCTGGGCCTCAACTACCACGGACCAGATACAGAATGAACACAGGAGACGGCTCTCTGTGCTGACAAGTCAGCACAGGGAGCCGTCTCCTGTGTTCATCCCTATATTCATTCTTTCCTTGCCAGCGCCGCATTTTTATAAGCGGGATCATCGGTCACTTCTTTTAGCACTTTTATTTCTTTTGGAAAACGTATATCTGCATTTTCATCCCGCAGTTCTATCTCCAGGATCGCTTTATCATCCCAGAAGGGATAAATGTCTATCTCAAAATACTGGGTATCGTAGGTAAGGCAGTAGCGTTTTTTGTGAATGGTACGGCAGGCGGGATCTGCATTTTTGAGGAGTCTCCGGTACTCCGGACGGCTGAGGCGTTTTTCCGTGCTCATCCTCTTCATACCGCCGAAAGGTCTTTTATGGGTCTCATAATAGATATAATTGCCGTTTTCACCGCGGCGGCGCACGCGGATCTCTTCGCCGTCACAGGACTTTAGATATGTCTGGTCTATATCCACTCTGTGGCACAGCGGATTGCTTTCAAGCCACTCGATATCCGGATATTCTATCAGGTACTTGCGTTCCATTTCGTAAGGATGCTCTTCGCCAAGGAACACGGCTATCTCTGTCGCAAGCCGGCGCATTTTTTCTTCAAACCCGGTGGAATTGTCTATTATCCGGAGATGCCTGTGTCCTGTCCAGGCCGCTATCAGGCGGTCATCCAGGGCTATTGCTTCCTCAACAGACTCATACCTCGCGGCATTATTCGCATCCGTATAGTACTTTTCTGCCCCATTTGCAGCAGTCACCAGATGGAATACCGCATCATAGCTGTCACGCCAGGCAACCTCCTCACCATGGAGCGCTTTAAGCACCTCGTCAAATTCCTCTCTGCTCATATATGCCCTGTTATCCATGACACCTCTGTCACAGACGACCAGTATCTTTTCGTCCGGCATTGTTTCGGCAGCCTGAAGATAAAGCCTTTCCTTGGTCAGCTGCATCTCTACCTGGCACTTCTGATACTCGACATTGCTGGCGCATGTCCAGGGAGCGACGCCTCCGGTGATCAGCTCCGTGGCCGTTTCAGACACGAAAAGCACATTATAGCCCTTCTGCCGGAACGCGTTTCGTATCCAGCTCATAGCTGTCGATTTTCCCGCACACGGACCACCGGTGATCACGATCTTTGTGATTTTTTTCATGGGCATAGCCCTCCTCTCCATTTTCCTGAATCCAGGTCCGGCTTGCCGGATCTGCTCTGTCCTGTACATCAGCTGCGCTGATATCTTCCCCTGTAAATCCCCGGCATCCTCCGGAAGCTGCAGCCTTGAGGAGGATCACCCCCTCCCCGGGAGATCTTGTTCTTCCACTCTTTCAGAGGAGAGGAACGCTCTCCTTTTCAGAATGCCTTCCTGCGGTTAAACATATATCCCGCCGTACCGCCGACTATTCCGCCCACAATATGCGAAAGGTTTGAAACATTGTCATCGATCATTATCCCGTCAAAGATCTGCTGCCCAAGATAGATCACAGCGACCAGAATGAATGTAAGCGGTATCTCCCCTTCCTTAAAGCTGGTAAAGGAAGTAAGGAGTATGAACGCGAACGCGATGCCGCTGGCTCCGCATAGAGCGGTATTTCCGAAGAACAGGCTGTTTATGACTCCGGTTACAAACGCGCAGACAGCCATAACAAGCACAAGCTTCCTGCTGCCGTACTTTTCTTCCAGCCCGGGCCCGAGCAGAAGGATATAGGACATATTCCCAACCAGATGCGCCCAGCTTACATGTCCGAACACATGCGTGAAAAACCGCAGCCATGTAAAAAATGAAGCCAGTGAGCTGCGATAAGTAGAAAACAGAACGCTGTTTGCAGCTCCTCCTGTGATAAAATTCGCAATTACAGCAATAAGGCAGATCATTGAAAAGCCGAGTATCAACGGCGAATTAAACGTCACTTTGGGCAGCTTCTTTTTCATAGAATAAACCTCCTTTTCCCCTTTCAGGAATTGCCTGCATATACCAGGATAATTGCTGTTATTCTCATCCCGGCCTCAAACTGCTGAGTCAGCTTTTCTTTCCATAAAGGAACGGGCGTGCTATATGCACATTGAAGAATTCAATCAGCGGCCCCATGAAGAATGCGGTGATTATCGTTCCTATCCCCACCACTTCAGGGAGTGTCTTAAGCGGATTGCCGGCCAGCAGGTACAGAGCTGAACCGAGAAGAACGCATACAAGATCACTGATGATCCTGCACCAGCGGAATTCTATCTTATGCCAGGTATTCGCGATTATCAGCGAAACCGCATCATAGGTTGACACTCCAAGATCCGCTGTAAAGTAAAATGCTGATGCAAGGCACATTGTCACTATCCCGATCAGGAGCAGCACAAATCTGCCGGCCGCAGAAAGATCCGGGAATACCCTGAGAAGCAGCTCATGTACAAACTGGGCAATGTAACCCAGAAACAGAAGATTGATTATAGTAGCAAGCCCGATATAGTGCCTGTCCGCAAACAATGCAAAAAACAGTAGTGCCAGGGTTGCGATCACATACAACGTCCCATACCCGATAGGAAGCAGTGCATCCAGTCCGCTCATCAGAGACTGATAAGGATCCACCCCAAACGCTGCCCTCTTAAAAAAGCCCACACTGACCCCGCACACAACAACACCGATTACGCTCATAAGAATGCGCTTCTGTAAATTCTCTTTTTCTTTCATATCAATTCCTTAATTCTGTAAGACAGGGGACGGTTCTCTAAGGGGATGTGAAAAAAGTCTTGCTTTTTCATAGCCCCTTGTTTCTATGGTTACCAAAAAAGAGCGTGCCCGGGGAAAGGGGGGTGTGGGGGAAAACGTCGGGCTTCGCAACTCTGAGAGCGTTTTCCCCCCACGCCTTTCGGAGAGACACCCCCGCTGTATAGCAATAGGTCTATAGTCTGAAAAAAGACTTTTTTCACATCCCCTTATTTTGTTACTCAAGTATAAGCTCTGCTGCGCAAGGAAGCTGCTCTATCCATCTGCGGAATTCGTGCCACTCGTCAAGCTTATGGCCTTTTCTCTGACGGTATATCGACAGCGCATTTTCATAGTTCATTGATACGGTGCGCTTCTGATTATATGAAGTCGGAAGCAGCTGTATCATGTCCCACCAGTCCTGTTTGTCCTTTGTCTCAAGATAATTATCCCTGAGGCTGTTCAGAGTTGCTATAAGCGATTCCATTGCGGCCAGACCTGATTTGCTCAGATGGTCATGTGAAAAGTCGTCTAGTTCGAATGGCTTGTAGGTAAGCTTATGCATTGTGCTGCAGCTGTTTGCAGTTGTCCCTACTTTGTACGTATCAAATTCCTTCCACCAGTAAAACGGAGCGGTAATGTCCGTCCAGATCATTATCTGCCGCATATATTTGCGATGTTCATTTCCGGCCCTGACCAGACGCACCATCAGATCCCGGTCATTATCTCCCAGGCGGAATACCTTCTTTCCGTCTTCCAGGACAAAACCCGAATCACTCCTGTTCCAGGAATTCATAGGGTTCCTGGCTCCCCTTATGGCAGCTTCAAATCCAAATACCTCAGTATTCTCAAGTTTAATCATTCTGTGCCCACCTTCTGTTTGTATGCCTTTTGAGATGCTTAAGAAGTGAAACGAGACAGGGGACGGTTCTCTGTCTTAAGACAGAGAACCGTCCCCTGTCTTATTTATAACACGCCGCTTATTTTATCGATCTGTCTCAGTTCATCTTCACTAAAGCCTGCGGCTCCCACAATCCCCAGGTTCTCTATCACCTGTTCCGGACGGCTGGCGCCTATAAGTACGCTTGTAATCTCCGGATCCTTGAGTACCCAGGATAGTGCCATCTGGGCAAGAGTCTGCCCCCTCTGCAAGGCAATCTCGTTCAGTGCCCTTATCTGGCCAAGCTTCTGCTCTGTCACATCAGATTCATGAAGAAATCTGCCGTCCCTGCGGATACGGCTGTCTTCAGGTATACCGTTCAGATATTTGTCCGAAAGCATGCCCTGAGCCAGGGGGCTGAAGCAGATAACACCCATTCCTGTATCCTTCGCAGCTTCCTTCAGCCCGTTTTTCTCGATAGTCCGGTCGAAGATCGAATAGCGGTTCTGATTAATGATCAGCGGAAGATGCAGCTCATCCGCGATTCTTTTTGCCTCGCGGGCTTTTTCTCCCGTATAGTTGGAGATTCCTGCATAGAGCGCTTTTCCGCTCTTTACTATCTGGTCCAGCGCGCCGATGGTCTCTTCAAGCGGTGTCTCGGGATCCATGCGGTGATGATAGAAAATATCAACATAGTCGAGCCGCATCCTTTTAAGCGACGCATCCAGGCTTGCGATCAGATATTTGCGGGAACCCCAGTCTCCATAAGGCCCGTCCCACATATCGTACCCTGCTTTTGTGGAGATGATAAGTTCATCCCTGTAAGGCATCAGATGATCACTCATGATACGGCCGAAGTTTTCCTCTGCACTGCCGTAGATCGGCCCGTAATTATTCGCCAGGTCGAAATGTGTGATGCCATGGTCAAATGACGTGAAAAGCATCTGCTTCATATTGTCATAGTTGTCCTTCGAGCCGAAATTGTGCCACAGCCCCAGCGAAACTGCCGGAAGCTTAAGCCCGCTCCTGCCGCAGCGGTTATACTTTGCCCCGTTATAACGGGTTGCAGACGCCTGATATTCATTGTGAACCAGCATGATTAATCCTCCTGTTTTTTTAACTAAATCGAATTATCTTTCAGCACCCGTCACTGCGATATCCGCAAACTGGTCTGCCAGTATGACAGCAATATCTGCAAGCGAGTCTGCCTGTTCGTTGCTTTTCCTTATCCTGCAGTCTGACTCTCAGCTTTGCTCTTCCTGCTCCTTCAAAAACTGCAGCACCTGTTCCCTGTTCTTCAGCGCAGTAACTGCCCCAACCGCGGTCGTACATATCGCTCCGCAGGCATTTGCAAATTTCAGTGCCTCCTCATGTGATGCGCCTCTCAGGATCTCCGTTGTGAAACCAGCAGCAAGATTATCACCCGCCCCGGTTGCATCAACTGCCTCGATGCGGCACACTGGCAGCCGATAGCATTCCCCGCTGGCATTTTTAAAAAAGCATCCATTCTTTCCAAGCTTGATGATTATATTTTTAATTCCATAGGAAAGAAAAACATCTGCCATCTCTTCCGGCTCTGTCTTTCCGGTGTAATACCTGGCCTCATCCTCATTTGGAGTAATATAATCAATAAGCGGCAGCACATCCTTAAGGTCATCAAGGCTCAGCTTACGGAAGTTGGGAAGCTTGGTATCAGCGACAATGATCTGGCCCGCTGCCTTTGCAGCCCTGAGAACCGCTCCGATTATCTCCGGATCGTCAAACGGAGCGCGGAACAATGAACCAAGTATTATCGCACGGGCTTTTGTAAACCGTGACGGATCCTTCTCCGGATGGAAATTGTACCTGTGGGATTCATTGGTGATCGAGGACCTTGATCCATCATCCTTCACGAACATGGTTGTTACCGGTGTAGGATGCTCCTCGCTGCGAAGTACAAGGCCTGTCTCCACACCGTTTCTTTCAAGGGTCTGCATGACCATATCCCCTGCACTGTCACATCCGAGAGAACAGAGAATTCCTGTCTTCATGCCAAGCTTTGATGCTGTAACTGCTTCATTGACCGCCTCTCCTCCTACATTCAGAGAACCCGATGCCGCCCGGTAACCTGAAGCAGAAACCGGGTTCGGATCAAAACCCCTGATTATAGAATCGACCAGTGCCGTACCTATGCATATTATGTCAAGATCCTGCCTCACTTTTATCCCTCCCTGATTACTTCCGAAACTGTATCTGACTCCTTTTGAAAGATCCATGTCGCTCTTTCTTTGGTTCACTAAGCAGTTTCCATGTCAGTCTTTAATAGTCCACAAAGCTCTTCACAAATCTGTCTTTATTAGTCCATAAAGCTCTTCACAGGTCTGTTTTTATTAGTCCATATAGTTCTTCACAGGTCTGTCTTTATTAGTCCATAAAGCTCTTCCCATATCAGTCTTTTAATAATTCACACAGCCCTTTATATGTGGTGACCTGATTTACTTCCCGGCGCAGGGATGCACTGTGAGGCATTCCGGCGGTGTACCACGCTACATGCTTCCGCATTTCACGGATACCGGGTCCTTCGCCTCTCACTTCTGTCTGCATACGAGTGTGCCTCAGTATCATTTCACGAACTTCCGAAAAGGATGGCTTTGTAAGCTCTTCTCCTGTTCGGAAATAATGTTCAAGCTCCCTGAATATCCAGGGATTGCCGCGGCAGGCCCGTCCTATCATTACCGCGTCGCAGCCTGTTTCACGCATCATCTGCTCTGCTTTCTTCGGCGAATCCACGTCACCGTTTCCTATCACCGGAATGTCGACCGACTTCTTTACCTTCCTTATCGCGTCCCAGTCAGCAGTTCCCGAATAATACTGCTGCCGCGTCCGTCCATGCACCGCAATTGCCGACGCACCCGCGCGGGATATCCGGCGGGCAATATCACATATGTCGACATCTGCTCCTTCAAAACCGATCCGCATCTTGACCGTTACCGGTTTTTTGCTGTGCCCGGAAACCTGACGCACTATTTCCTCTATCAGCTCCGGATCCTTAAGAAGGGCTGAGCCCTCACCGTTGTTTACGACTTTAGGAACCGGGCAGCCCATGTTTATATCAAGTATATCAAAATCCCTGTCATTAAGAGTTCCGGCCACCTGCCCCATAAGCTCAGGCTCACTGCCGAAAATCTGCATTGAGACCGGATGCTCCGAAGGATCTGTCTCCATAAGGGCCTCTGTATTACGGTTATGAAAGGAGATAGCTTTAGCGCTCACCATCTCCATACATATCAGCCCTGCCCCCTGCTCCTTGCACAGCTTCCGGAACGGAAGATCCGTTACCCCGGCCATCGGAGCAAGGACAAACCGGTTAGGGATCCTTACATCCCCGATCATCCACTCATTGTTATCAATCATTTTTATATGTCCATAAATTCAGCTGCAATAAATCGTTGCGACAGCCTGTATTCAATGAATCCTCAGAACACAGACCGCCTGAAAAGAGTCAGGGGGCCGCTCTTTTTTACCCAATGTGCACTAAACACTTAAGGCACCTGCTCATCCTCCTGACTCCATTTTTTCTATTATTCACTGCTTACCGGGAAATAAGTTTTATCCCGCTCCTGCGGGAATGACAGAACTCAGTCCTTACCACTTATTCTTCACCGAGGAAAAACACTTTATAATATGTTTCCAGAGATTCCAGCAGTTCTCTCTTCTCATTCCTCAGCTGCTTTATCCGAAGGACGGAACCGATGTCGTCGTACCAGCCATCTGCCTCCATCGCCTCGGTGCGGAACTGCAGCGTTCCTTCTTCATCATATTCCAGGATCAGTACACCGCCTATCTCCTCGGTAAAGAGCACGCACATTGCCTGAAGCTCCTGCTTTACCGCCTCAGGGAGAGTGTCAAAATCCTGATTGAAATAATATTTCTGCTCATAGGCACTGGCGCCGCAGAGCACTATAGTCTCCTGATACATAATCACTCCAGATACATAGTCTCTCAAGATACATTATTTCTTAAGACCGGCTTTCGGGTTCGCCCAGCGTTGCAACCATCACTGCTTTGATCGTGTGCATACGGTTTTCCGCCTCATCAAACACCTTGGATGCAGGCGACTCAAACACTTCATCCGTTACTTCCATATCGGTAAAACCGTACTTCTCGCCCTTCTCTTTTCCTATCTTCGTCTTCAGATCGTGGAATGCGGGAAGACAATGCAAGAAGATTGCTTTTTCGCCTGCGTTCTCCATGATCTCTTTAGTGACCTTGTAGGGCGAAAGCGTCTGAATGCGTTCCTCCCAAACATCATCGGATTCTCCCATCGAGACCCACACGTCAGTATACACAACATCGACATCCTTTGTTCCGCTCATGGCATCCTCTGTGAGAGTAACGCTCCCGCCAGACTGCTCCGCATAGCCGCGGCACTCCGCCACCAGCTTCTCATCCGGGAAATAAGCTTTGTTCGTGCATGCAGTAAAATGCATTCCAAGCTTCGAGCAGACGATCATCAGTGAATTGCCCATATTGTAGCGGGCGTCTCCCATGTAGACAAGCCTGATACCTTTAAGCCGTCCAAAGTGTTCCCTGATAGTCAGCATGTCGGCAAGCATCTGGGTAGGATGGTACTCATTGGTAAGCCCGTTCCATACCGGAACTCCTGCATACTTCGCCAGCTCTTCAACGATCTCCTGGCCATAGCCGCGGTACTCGATACCTTCATACATGCGTCCCAGAACTCTCGCTGTATCCGCAATGCTCTCCTTTTTTCCTATCTGTGAACCGGTGGGATCCAGATAAGTTGTGCCCATCCCAAGGTCATGCGCTGCCACCTCAAAGGAGCAGCGCGTCCTTGTGCTTGTTTTTTCAAATATCAGCGCAATATTGCACCCTTTGTAATACTCATGCAGCTCCCCGGCCTTCTTCTTTGCCTTTAAGTCTGCTGCCAGATCGATCATATACAGGATCTCTTCCGGCGTAAAATCCTTTAGTGTGAGAAAATTTCTGCCTTTTAAATTCATTCAAGTCTCCAATTCTCGGAAGCTGTTCAAAAATCACCTGTGTATTATTTAAAAATGCACAGGTGATCCGAAACAACTTTATTTATTACGCATCATTGTATCTGTTCAGAACCTGAACAGATACGGGCAAAAATCCATGCAAATCGCCTTTGGCGATGGGATTTTTGCCTGTTGAATCATGTTCATACGCCTTCAGCAGCAAGTGCTTCAGGCTGTTCTGAACAGTTACGCATCCTTCACTATTTCCTTGATTCCTGTAGCAAGTCCTGCAATGCTCTGCAGCTCTGACGGAATGATGATCTTGGTCGACTGTCCGTCAGCCACCTTCGCCAGAGTTTCAAGGCTCTTCATGGTAAGCACTGCCTGATCGGCACCTGCTTCACGGATCATCCTGATACCTTCGGCATTAGCCTGCTGAACTTTGAGGACTGCCTCAGCCTGGCCTTCCGCCTCGCGGATCATCTTTTCCTTCTGCGCCTCTGCCCTCAGGATAGCTGCCTGCTTCTCAGCCTCAGCATCGAGGATTGCCGACTCTTTTTTACCTTCCGCGACAAGGATGGTCGAACGTTTTTTACCTTCTGCTATAAGGATAGCTTCACGGCGTTCACGCTCTGCCTTCATCTGCTTCTCCATCGCATCCTGGATGGCTGCCGGCGGAATGATGTTCTTCAGCTCAACACGGTTGACCTTGATGCCCCACGGGTCTGTGGCGACGTCCAGAGACGCGCGCATCTTTGTATTGATAACTTCCCTTGAGGTAAGGGTCTCGTCAAGTTCCATATCACCAATGATGTTACGGAGCGTTGTTGCTGAAAGATTTTCGATGGCCATGATCGGATTTTCCACACCGTAAGCGTAAAGCTTCGGGTCTGTTATCTGGAAGAACACGACCGTGTCGATCTGCATTGTAACGTTATCCTTTGTGATAACAGGCTGGGGTGGGAAGTCAACGACCTGCTCCTTGAGGTTGACCCTCCTTGCCACTCTCTCTATGAACGGCATCTTAAAATGAATGCCGGTTCCCCATGTCGACCTGTATGCGCCAAGGCGCTCAAGAACGACCGCATAAGCCTGCGGCACCACTTTGATGCAGGATGCCAGTATCCATACAACTACAAGAATGATTACGAGTAAGAAAATAGCACCTGTCATTTTTCTCCTCCCTTTTTATGGTTTCATTATTTTAAGCATATATACACTCAGGTATACAGTTATAAAGCTTCTTTACAGGCTGCCGAAAAACTGATAAAGCATTATTTGATCAGTCTGTTCAGGCAGCAGCCTTTTTATAAGTTCCTGATCGCTCAGAAAACTGCCTCCATATAAGTTACAGGTTCACTCAGTCATAAGCCTTCTTATCTTATGCCGGAAGGTTTATCTCAGACAGCGGTCTGATCCCGGGATTCCTTAACTATAAGATGCGCTCCTCTGACTTCCTCGATCTTTACCACCGCACCCTTTGAAATATGTACAGTATCTGAAGTAGTCCTTGCCATCCAGTCGACATCATTGATCAGGACCTTGCCTGTCTGTGCCAGGTTGTCAATATCCTCAGTGACAACTGCCGTCCTGCCTATAAGGCTGTCAACGTTGGTCTTCACATTGTTCTTCTTCATGAACTTTATGCACAGCGGCCTTGTGATCAGAAGAAGCACAAGCGACACTGCAAGGAAGATCAGCATCTGAGGGATAACTCCTGCATGCAGATACGCAGCTATTGCCGCAGCGAGAGCGCCGCCGGCAAACCAGATCGTGACAAGATTGATCGTAGTCGCTTCTGTAAACAGCAAAAAAACCATAACTGCAAGCCAGATCACCATCTGCATAGTACCACCCCCTTCAAAAAAAGAATGAATAAAATGCTGCATCTCCTACCACCTCTTATTCAAACCCTTTATATACTGAACCTGCACCATACTGCAGCTGCTGCGCTGCCGGTTTCACATGCATCTCCGCTGCCGTGCTGCTTCATACATCAGTATACCGGCTGCCATTGCGGCATTCAGCGACTCCACGCTGCCCTGCATCGGAATGCGTATCAGCGTATCTGCCATCCCGGCCGCCTCATCAGAAAGCCCGTTTCCCTCATTTCCTATCAGGAATGCAGTACCGCCGCTGAAATCAGCCCTGTCATAATCACAGCTGCCCTTGAGGTGAGCCGCATATGATCTGATTCCTTTTTGTTTCATTTTTACAAGAAGCTCTGACAGAGTCCTGACGTAAACTACCGGAACACGATAGACCGATCCCATCGTAGCCCGTATGACCTTCGGGTTGGTGATATCCACGCTCCCATGGGTAAGAAAGACTCCATCAGCTCCGGCCCCTTCAGCTGTGCGGATTATCGTACCTGCGTTGCCAGGATCCTGAAGATCCTCCAGAACAATGATAAGCGGGTCTTTTTTGTCAAGTATCTGCGCCGCGCTGAAATCCGGTTTTTTTACTACCGTGAGCACTCCCTGCGGGGTCTGCGTGCTGCTCATGCGGGCAAATATGCGGTCTGACACGATTTCGTCAGACAGTCCCTCTGCAGTTATCTTTCCCTGCACAAGGTCATTTCCTGCCGCAGACTCTGACACATACACTTTTTCCACCAGATTCACAGGAGCTTCCATAAACATCTTGATCCCTTCCGCAATGAAAACGCCCTCCTCCTGCCGCTTTTTTGCCTTCTGGCAAAGCTGCATGACACGTTTCACCTGCGGATTTGATTCACTGGTGATAATATCCTTATTTTTCATCAGCATCCGGATTCCAGGCTGCTAGTGTATTTTTTGAATAGTTCTTCGAAAGTGACTGGCAGACCTCCCACATGTAATCAGAAACGCTCTTCTTCATTGCAAGCGCTTCGTTGATGTCAAAGTCAACAAACTCGCCGTGACGGTATCCAACAACACGGCAGGACTTGCCCTGCACCAGCAGGTCGACTGCGAGGGCGCCCATCATGGATGCATACACCCTGTCCTTGCAGGTCGGATTACCGCCGCGCTGCATGTGGCCAAGAATGGTAGCCCTGGTCTCGATACCGGTAGCTGCTTCCAGACGCTTTGCCATAGCTTCGGAATGTCCGATGCCTTCTGCATTGATGATAATGTGGTGCTTTTTGCCCTTCTTACGGCTTTCGATAATATTGTTGATCAGCTTCTGCTCATCATAATCATATTTTTCGGGGATAAGGACATCCTCTGCGCCGTTTGCGATACCGCACCACATTGCAAGGTAGCCCGCGCCGCGTCCCATGACCTCGATGATACTGCATCTTTCATGTGAAGTAGAAGTATCCCTGACCTTGTCGATGGCTTCCATGGCTGTATTGACTGCCGTATCAAACCCTATTGTATACTCTGTACATGCAATGTCCAGGTCGATGGTCCCCGGCACGCCAATTGTATTGATGCCAAGGTTGGCAAGCTTCTGGGCACCTGCGAAAGAACCGTCGCCGCCTATGACTACCAGGCCTTCAATGCCATGCTTGCGGCATATTTCAGCGCCTCTCTGCTGACCGTCCTCAGTACGGAATTCCGCGCATCTGGCTGTGTAAAGGATAGTACCGCCGCGCTCAATAGTGTCGGAAACATCCTTCCCTGTCATATCGATGATCTCCTCGTTCAGAAGGCCGTTATATCCTTTATATATACCCTTTACATTAAGGCCATACGTAAGGGCTCTCCTTACAACTGAACGGATCGCAGCATTCATACCCGGCGCATCCCCGCCGCTGGTAAGCACACCTATAGTTTTAATTTTATTGCCTTCCATACGCATACCCTCCGTATAAAATTGCCGGGTGTTTATACACCACGGATGTATCTTCTTTATGCCTGTAATTTTACTTCATATCGGGAAATTTAGCAATATGTTTTATTTATAAAAGAAAAGCCGGTTACTATTCACGGCCCAGCCGCAAGCGGCTGGGTCTGAGCCCTCCATTCGGAATCTCGCCCTTACGGGCTTCACCGCCGTTTCACGGCTGGATTCCTCATGAAGGGCTCAGACCCTGTAAGGAAATATACTCTGCTCTGCTCATGCAAGCATGGCAGAGCAGAGTATATGTCCTTACGGCCGTGAATAGTAACAAAAGCCGGTTCTCTTCGCTTAGAAAAGCTCAGAGAACCGGCTCTGATGTTTAGCCTGCCTTGATCATACCGTACCTTTCGGTGCCGATGATGCTCATCATGTTGGTGTAGGGATCCATCTCTCCGCTCATCACCTGTGAGAATATCCTTGGGGTGCAGCCCGATACCAGGCATACACCCTGCTCGTTCATCCTCACGGGCTGCTGCCGGCTGCGTGACTGGACATTCCAGAACACGACGCGCGGCAGCCTGTAGCCGGCGCGGTGGTACATCAACTTTGCCATCTCAAAGTTGCTCAGGGATGCATCTGCTGTACAGCGATCTAACTCCATATCCGATACAATGTACAGTGTGGACGGCATATCCTTCTGCCTTACATGGTTCTCCACTGCCGCCCTCAGTATCAATTCGAAGACCGCCTGAAGGTTGGTGTTTGCGCACTCATTGAAAGTGCGGCAGTAGTTGACCTTCTCTACTATATCCTTTCCCTTGATCTCGACAAGCTGAGGAGTTCTTGAAAAAGTAATAAAGTGGTTATGGAACATGCCATGGTTCCGCTCTGCAAAGTAAATTGCAAGAGACTGGGCCACAGCCGCCGGCAGCGGATCTCCGCCCCAGTACATTGAGCCTGAGCCGTCAGCCACAACAAGCGCGTTTTCATCATTGGTAAAGTCTTCAAGTGCCTTCCAGGTTATATCAAGGGTTTCCCTCTCATCTTCGTTCCTGCGATATGCCTTCGTTACGATTTCGTACGGCATCAGTGCACCGGTATGAAGAGTCGCTTCGCCGGTCTTTACCTTCGTCATAAATGTCTGATAACGTTCCGTGTCGTTTCTCATAAAAGCGCGGCGGTACTTGAACATTGCCCTGGAAGGTTGTGCAGCATAATCAAAGGTGTAGTCACGGGTACGAAGGCTGTTCTCGATGATACGTATCTTAGCCCTGAGGGCAGACAGCGCCTTGCGGTACTGCGCATCATTCATATCAAATGCACGGGCCAGCTTCTTAGCCATCCTGACCGTTTCCATATTGGAAGCGTTCACCGACGGGAGCCACTTGCCGAGAAGAGAAACCTGCTCTCCTTCCTCAAGTGCCCTGCAGTCCTTTATGAACTGCTGGCGAAGCACTTCCACCGCTTCCTGCTGCACAGGCGTATCAAGAAGGACAAGAATGTCATCCCAGCGGCCGAACTCCGCGATAAAAGGGAGGTTTCGTATAAGTGACATCTTCTCGTTCTGTGCAAGCCACCTGAGTATGGTACGGAATACTGACCTCTCACCAAGTCCGCCCCGGACATCACGCGCATAGAAGAGAATCTTCATGGCCAGATCCGGATCTTCCGCAAAAGCCCTGAGGAAACGGGTTTCGATCTCAGCATCTTCTGCGGCACGAAGCGCACCAACAGTCGCAAACAGGTCAAGGCACTCAGAGCCTGTGGTGCGCGGTGTCACTGCGCCATTCTCAGTATAAGCCCTGTTTACCAGCTTCTTAAGAAAATTCAGCATGATCATCTCTCCTTTCTCATTTTTTGAATTTCCGTATCTGTTCAGAACCCGTCCTGAACAGATACGCAACGGGCGATGCTCCGCATGCAAAATCGCCCGTTGCCTGCTAAAACTACGTTTTCGTACGCCCTCAGCAGCAAGTGCTTCGGGCTGTTCTGAACAGTTACGAATTTCCTTCCTCTTTATCAGAGGAAACAAGGCACGTTTGGCTGCTATCAGGATACAGTCTGCCTGACAATACTTAAAAGGTATTTGCATGGTGATTGCTGTACGTGCCTTTAGTGCATCTGGCAGGCTTTGAACCTGCACCTCACGGTTTAAGAGACCGTTACTCTGCCAGTTGAGTTACAGATGCATTTCGAAATTGTGAGATCATTCGTGACAGCTCAACTATTGCTTATTGATCTCTGTCATTTCGTTTCTATGTGCATACTTTAACATTCCCTGCTTACAGTTTCCCGGAAAAAAAGTTGCGACAGTGTTTTTTACACTGTCGCAAACAATTCCTTCTGTCTTTCTATTCTTTCTTTTATTAGAGAAGCAAACCTTTCAGGCTCTGTCACCCTGATCACCGGGCCGAAGGAAAGAATACGGATCACCATCTCGGTCTCATCCTGGCGGTCATATTTAAGTGTAACACGGTACTTTTTGTCATCCATCCTTTTTGTTTCTTTCTCAAGATGAGAAAAATGCAGGAGGACCCGTTCAAGCGCATTGCGGCGGTCTTCAAGCTCAAACGTAACATAGTCGGTTACAGCTTCTTTCATTTTCATTGGCTGATCATAATAGGCAAAAGCGCACTCTCTGATACGGGACAGATTGATGGCCCAACGGCGTCTCTTTCCCGCAGCTATCAGCCTGAAGCGGTTATCCTTCTCAGAGTATTCCAGATAATAAGGGGTTACGACGATACCAGGCTTCGAGTTGTGACCTGTCTCAAAGCTTACAAAGAGGTTCCTTTTCTCACGCAGTGCCTGCAGTATTGTGCGAAAATGCTCTATATATTCCGTATCCTGATAATCATCTCCATCCGTGTAGCGATCATAATAGACCACCATATCCGGTGTGAAAAGCGGCCTGATGTCCTCCAGCCCCGTCATGTCCGGTTGGAAAAGCTGTATCCTCTCATCCAGCAGGAGCGATTTCAGCCAGCGCTTCTCGAGAAGCGTCACTGGCATTGAAGGCTCCTCAGAAAACGGCACGGAAAGATCCTTATGCATCAGCCGCCACTTTTCGCCTTTCAAACCATCCGGGATAGTCATAAAGCTCTCCCCGAATGCCTGCTCCTGCACAAGCCGGTTCAATTCTCTGCCTGTAAGATTTCCGGACAGTGCTTCTTTCAGGATTAATGACACTGTGCGGAAATAACTTCCATATATCTCATGGAACAGCATCTACAATCACCCCTCCTCAGCACAGACAGCCGTCCCCTGTATACTTGCCCTCGTCGAGCGCAGGACAGGCATATGGGCCATCCCCTGTGCATTTGTCCAGATCATCAAAGAACCGGCTTATCACCAGCTTGTCCGTGCACCTGAGGTCTGTTATCCGGCCAATAAATGTCCTCAGCCACGGCAGCATTTCAATAGCATTGTAAACATCGGCTGTGAAACGCCAGTGGGTTTCATCGATCTGTTCCACCGTTCCGCAGCGTTTTTCACGCATGAGCCTTCCGGGAATAAAATTTTCTTCGGGTCCGGCATATATGGTCATTTCAATATGCTCCAGATGCATGCTGTTATTTCCCGTCACCCCCCAGAGATGTGAACAGAAGTCATTCAGCTGGTTTTTCATGTCATCATCTGTTTCGTAGATCTTACCTGTTTTTATACTGTCAATAAGATCGACCCTGTAGAAGGAAAAGCGCCCGCTTCCGGGAGACATGCCCAGAAGATATTGCCGCCCTGTCTGAGTGCCTATATATATCTTCAAAGGCAGTACATGTATCTTCTGTTTATGTGCAGTAAACGTAATCAGGCGTTGTTCCCCGATAGCTTCGAACAGTTCATACAGTATCTCACTGTCAAGAGCATTGAGAATATAATGGTGTTTGAAGCGAAAGTATGTGAACCTCTCAGGCAGTCGATCCTGAATAAAGGAACCGATTACTCCAAGCGGTGATGCTTCCGAATAAAAAGCTGTGGCAGCATCCCAAACGCTTAAGTCTACATTGTCCTCACTATGTATATAGACAGTCTCACGACCTCGTTTCTTCTTTTCTACAAGCCCCAGAGAAACATACTCTTTGAGCTTATTCCTGACCGTTGACTCATCCGGCAGATCATCCTTTTCAAACTCCGAAAGCCTGTCCGTCAGTTCATCCATTATTTCATTTATGGAAAAGCCGTCGTCCGCCTTCAGTATATCCATAAGGTGAAAATGCAGTGTAATATCTGTGTCCGTGAAGCTTTTTGTCCGGAATGCCCGGTACAGAGGATTCTCCGGAACTGCCCTGCTGTCCACCGAAAGAAACACTCTCCGTCCTTCCTTATCCTGCCCGAAGGACATGTAATCCCCCAGCCAACTCTCCACCCGGCGCCGCTCATTATCATAGCTCCGCGCACTCTTCTGTGTAAACTCACTGCGGTGTTGAAAGCCATAAACATAGAATGAACGAAGATAGGTGCGGATACGGTTAAAATTTTTAATCAGTTCACTGTAGGCCAGAAAGATCACCTCCTCCCTGAAATCACTTTTCAGGTGCTCGACTTACTGGTGCCCGCAAGGCACCATACTTTGTCTATTTTTCAAAACAAGTAAGCGGATAGTTTCAATGTCATTATGGTTCCTTTCGCATATCTCAGCCTCACTGCCTGTTCCTGACCGCAAGCAGCCAGGCAGCAACATGTACCGCCTGCTGGAATTCTCCCTTCACGATCAGGTCTTCTATTTCCTGAGGAGAATGCTTTTCCACATTCAGAAATTCTGTTTCATCAAGACTCTGCCCTGAAACTTTCCTGCAGTTTTCTGCCATAAGCAGGTATGCATAATTATCCGCAATAGTCGCGTTTGACGGAACTGTAAGAAGATGCTTCCATTCATCTGATACACAGCCTGTTTCCTCCAGAAGTTCCCTTTTGGCGGCCTCCAGGATATCTTCGGAGGCATTATCACCTGCCTCTCCGTATTCTCTGCCGTCTTTCCTTTCTATCCCTCCTGCGGGGAATTCAGTAGTCACCTGCTTAATACCCTGACGGAACTGGCGGACACAAAGAACCATCCCCTCCGTATCAAAAGCAACTATCACAACATAATCCCTTCGGCTATATGAATAATAAGGTTCAAACTCTCTGCCGTCCGGAAAACGATAAGCCGATCTTCTGAAGTCTATCCACTCATCCTGTACAATATGCTCTGTACGGATCTCCTCCCACTCAAGTCTGTTAATACTCTTCTTCTCAGTAACCATATTAATCTCCATTCCGCTGTTTTCGACCGACAGCGCAAACACTGTTACTCCATTCCTACGGCCGTGAATAACCAAATACTCACGAAAAACCGTCTATGTGCTAAATCTGTTTTCTTACAATGAGATACTCATCTCCGTTTCTGTAATAAGGACACTTTTTATAATCTTCCTGGCTTACCCGCCAGAAATCGTCCTCATCCATCCTGCAGTCACAGAAATACTCTTCATATTCCTCATCATAAACGTAATAAGCACATGTGCCGCATAAACTATCCAATATGGGTTTCTCCTTTTCATAACTGTTAGAGACAAGTATACCAAAACAAGCGCAATATAGCAATCAGCGAACACAGGGGACAGTTCTGTGTGCTGATTTTTCAGCACACAGAGCCGTCCCCTGCTATGTTCACAGCATCTTTGATTTCTTCCAGACTCCCGGCAAATATGACCTTATCCAGCATTTCCCCGGAAGCCAGTTTCATACCAACCATATGGGAAAGGAGATTTTTGAGTCCTTCATAATATCCATAAAGGTTGTACACAATACACGGAGCCTTAAGATGGCTGAGGCAGATCTTCGATATCACCTCCGAAATCTCCTCCAGAGTTCCTGTTCCGCCCGGGAATGCGATAAAGGCATCACCAAGCTCTATCATTTTTGCTTTTCGCTCCGACATATCCTTTGTCACGATGAGTTCGGTAATTTCGTTGTACTCAAACCCCGCATCGATAAAAAACTGCGGCTCAACTCCTGTGACCCTGCCTCCGGCCATAAGAACACTTTCTGCCAGTTCACCCATCAATCCACATTTTGACCCCCCGTAGATAAGACGGTGCCCATTAGAACCGATCCACGAACCAAGCTCCCTCACGGCAGAGGCAAGACGCTGATCCCCAGGATCTCTTGCGCCAAGATATACTGTGATATTCATGTTTTTCTCCCGATATCAGGTTATTTATGTAATTATCGAAAGACTGGTAACAACCCTGCACTATTTAGTAAAAGGTCTTAATCTATTATTCTCTTTATAACTACTACAGCAATAATTATAAGAATTATAAGAATCATTACATTACCCTCCCCTATCAATTCTCATATTATGAATATTTATAACGGTTTTTTTATCCATTTTACAGAATATTCTACACCCATTTCCTTTCCGGTATTAATAATATACTGTTCAAGAATTAGCTTAGCGTTATTTTTTGCTCTGTCCAACAGTTCTTGATCATTCTCGGCTTCCTGCCGCATAACACTTTGTGCCGTTGCAAACGCTTCCGCCTCTTCTTCTCCTGAAATCGTTGTAAATAATCCCTTCTCAGATATCGGTTCTGATAATGAAGATTCGTCAGCATAAACACTTAGTATTTGAGCATCCGGAACAAATACTTCAACAACCCCGTCAGCACTTGGGCTATTTATTTGAATCTCCCCCGCTTTGATCCCGGCCTCAACTATACCGCTATATTCTATCCACAATTGTTTATACCCAGTTTTGATAAATCCACCAAACGGCCAGGCGATTACATCATTAAAGAACTTGGCACCTCCTCCAGGTTCTTCTGTATACATTGCTACATTATGATAAAATCCTCTGAGTGTTGCTAATTCACAAATAGCATTTACAGAAGAATACTCCGACAGGTCAACCTGTTTTGTAGTTTTTTTATTATTCGGAAGCAAAAGAATACCCATTACAATAACAATTGTTATAATTCCTATTATACTTCCCGGAGTATTCTTTTTAATCAACTGACCGATTTTTTTCATTTAATTGCACATCCCATATCTATAATAAATACTATTTCCAGACCAGAGAATAACCTTCTGCTTTCAGAATCGGAAACATCAAACCTTGAATTGTTTCTTTTAAATTATCCTGAGCTGTTGCGAACAGTTCTTTAGAATTCTTTGCCTCAGTTTCAGCATCTTCTTTGCAGCACTTTAACATATCCTCTATTCCCACTTTCGCATCTGACGGTAAAATAGCCATTGAATCCTCATCAATTATTGTTACCTTAATATCTATATCAGGTAAAACTGCTGTAACCTGCTTATTATCTGTATCTACATCCAGTTTTACGTTCTCCATATCTATGCCTGCTTTGACAATAGAATTATAGCATATTCTGCACAGGAGTTTAGTTTTTTCCTCATTTTTATAAACCTCAGCAATCCCTCTATAACGAAATTCAGCTGTCGACAATTCGGCTATATTAATAACATCCATAAGGTTTGATGAAGTTTCAATACTTACAACAGCCGGCTTGTCAAGTATAACGAAGCGAAATACGCAAGCCAAAACTATAAAAACAATACTAATAACTATACTCGGCAGATACTTAAATCTTAATTGTTGTTTTGTCATAAAAGCCTCATTAAATATCGATTCTCAGGTCTAACTATTATATATTCATCGAATCTTATTTTTATACGTAAAAATATTCATGATCCGAATTCACTGAGATTTAATGAATATAACAGTTAACCCGACACTTCAGCGGAAACATAAGCATGGCAGTCTTTAATAGTGTCTTTACAGTGCCCACGGTCTTGAATCTTCCGGGTCAGAATCATCGTCCAAAAAGTTTTGAGCGTAAGCCGGGGTAAGGTCATACCGACGGATAATGTTCTCCTTAATCTTATCTTCCGGAAGAGCAATCGACCGAAATGCAATGATATCACCTTTAATTCTCTCAGTCCTCTCAGACGTCATTTTTACGTACTCCGGGCTAAACATTGTCATCATTATCTTTTCCACCTCCGGTCTGTGCAATTTAAGATACTCTTTAAGATATCCTTCCTGAATGCACATATCAATCGTTAACATAACAGCTTGCTGCTTTTCCTCTGGCGTATTCGCTTTCACTACAAATGCATCCCAGATACGACAAAAGCCCATGTACTCCTCGATAATGCCACCTTTATACTCTCCATGGATAATTCTCGCTTTAAACTCTGGTTTGTCCGGATTTCCTCCAAAAAATTCCTTGTTCAGCGAAAGGACATCCTTTTCAATCTTTTTTTTACCAGTGTAGATTACAAAGGCTTCTACATCAGGCACATCCACTTTAACAGAACTATGCAGATCCGCCTTTCTGACTTTCAGGTAGCTCATAGCCGAATCAAAATAGTAATCCGCAAGTCGAAAAATAATATTCACGCTCCACGTAGATTGCGCTTCGGCAAGAACAATCAACTTATCTCTGGCGAGAAGGCCAAGGTCGTTATAAGGATGGATTGTAAGCACATTATCGAGAGTCACAAGCTCCAAATCTTCTTCAGTGATTGTCGTATCCTGCGGAAAGAGTTCCTTGTACAATCGAAGTTGATACTCTTTGCGCATAAACAGGTTGAGAAACACAGAATTTTTCGCCTGTCGGTTTACACGATCCTGTTTCATTACATCCAGCTCATGCTTATACGCATCACGTTCTGCCACTACCTCTTTATACGTCTGTTTTTTTTCAGCCACTGCACTCACCCCCTGCCCGCAAACAATACATATTATTCCTCAACGGTTCAAATATCAATCACTCTTTCTTTAATACAATATAACATGAATCCTATTTATCTTCAATCCGCTTATATAGGTAATTGAAACCGAATCAGCAGTTTCAAAAGCCGTACCCGTCTCGTGCCAAAAGCAGGAAGCCACCCAGCGGGTTTTGAGACTCTCTGCTAAAGCGTCTCAGAAGGCATAGGTTTTGATACTTTCTCAGCAGCTAAATAGACTATATTTATCCATCAGGACAAAAATATGTCCCTCTGTGTTTATTCATACAGACGCAGTTCTTACGGCATTACTATGGTTTTCTTCATATAATCTATAATATCTATATATCTATCATGCTCTTCTGCAGGATATTCAAGATAAAATGAGCAATCGATACTACCCAGCTTATTATAACAGAATATTTCTGTTTCCCCGTCTCTCTTATAATAACTCACTGAATTATCTGTTGTATTCTTTTCAAAATCAGCATCATTATTATAGGATAATTCAAGCTCATATAAATCTTCAATACTGTCATACATGTTATGGCTTCCGGAAATTGTCAGGTTTGCGCCTTCACCTTCCAGCCAGATTCCATCATTATTTCCCGGAAGTTCTCCTTTCTGTCCGAAGTAGTTCGGGAAGGAGACATAATAATTAAATCGTGTATTATGGTAGACATTGTAATTAATGGAACTCATTGACTGGGGCGATAGATATATGGCATCCATTTGACTGAAATCTGAAGCCTGTACCGTAATGCCAGAGAACAGGCAGCCCAGAGCTATCAGCATAATAATTCTTTTCATTTTTATCTCCTTTACTTTGATGGTTTTATTGTTACAGACAATTTCCTCTCACTTTATTTTCAGCCGTTTCAGATACTCCTTCTGTTCGGGGCTGATGCGGCAGCTTTCTACTGCTTTCTGGATAGTTTTGTTATGTGTCCAGGTGTCAAGACGGCGCTCTTCTATGTACGGCAGTACTGCTTCATACTGCTTTGCCAGGGCAGTTGCGAAATACCAGGCTGTCATCATATTGACGTAGTATTCTTCTGATCTTATCCCGGATACCATTTCTGTGTAATGAAGATCAAAATCCTCATCAAGGAAATGCTCCATCAGCATTTTTATGCCGAACCGTATCTTGTACGTTCTGCCGGAAGCCAGCCAGCGTCTGACGGCCTCCGGCAGCTCCTTCCTGTGTTTCCTGAAAATCTTTGGCGACATCTGGTCACAGGTCGCCCAGTTATCGATATATGGCAGAAAGCTCTCCACTCTCTCTATGCAGGACGAATAGTCCTTAAGTTCCGAGATCACAAAGGAATGGAGCTGATTTTCGTCAAAATATGTATGAGGCAGAGCATCCAGAAAAGTGCCGATATCCTCCCTCTTGCCCAGCTGTTTTGCCAGTTTTCGAAGATCAGGCGTTCTTACACCAATAAAAGCTCCGGGATCGACTCCTGGTATCAGTCTGCTCTGAAAATCCCGGTATTTTACATCCTGCAGTCTGAAAAGCTCCTCTCTGATTTCATCTATCCTGTCCAAAAACCTCACTCCTTATCAGCGTCAACTATGAGCATGCAGATCCACACCATTGTCATTCGCAGTCCCGCATACAATTCTACACCGCTGTCATTCGCAGTCCCGCATGCAATTCTACACCGCCGTCATTCGCAGTCCCGCATGCAGACCAGCACCGCTGTCATATCATCTGTAGAGCCGGCATCAAGGGCTGCCTCTTTTAAGGCAATGCATTTTTCACTATTCGGGATATCTAAATTCAGGATATCTTCAAGTTCATCAATGCTCACATATTCATGTATCCCGTCACTTGTCAGCAGTAGTGTTTTTACTGTTTTTGCTGACTGAATATGCAGCTTGCTGAGAAGCTTTTCATCTCCGCCCCCAAAGCAGCTTGTTATCTCATTTTTACTGCAGGCTTCTGCTTCTTCCGTTCTGCCAAGACTTCTTAAAAAGTTCACCACCGTATGATCAGATGTAAGCTGTTTAAGATAATGCCCCTGCATCGCATATACCCGGGTATTCCCCACGTGTATGACCTTCAGCTCTTTGTCCTTTATGTACACACCGGACAATGTAGTCGCCATATGAGCCAGTTTGCTGTCCTTTTTGCTCATGGTGATCAGCCGCCTGTTGATGTCTATTAGTCTGTTCCTCATAACACTGTCATCGGTCCATGATTCGTCATATGCCAATGAACCCTCATCCCTCAATGAATCTTCATCTGTCAATGAACTGTCATCGATCCATCTATGGCATGTCAGGGCTTCCAGTACAAATGATGAAGCCACTTCTCCGGCATTATTTCCGCCCACTCCATCTGCAATGCATATAAACCCTTCATCAGGGATTTCCACTGTATCCGTCACATTAGTATACAGCTTTTTTCCTACGAGTACCGTATCTTCACTTATATCCCTGCCATGTCCGGCCTGAGTCATAATATAGATCATGCATCTGCCTCATTAATAAATACACTCAAGTTCAAAAGACGCTTCCAATTCTACCCATAGTCAGTCACGCCGCTGCAACTCATGTACACACTCAAGTTCAAAAGACACTTCCAATTTTGCCCATAGTCAGGCATACCGCCATAACTCATGAGCACACTCAGGCTCTGGAGACGCATCCGGTTCTGTTCAGCTCTGTTTTTACTGTTGCACCTCGAAAGCGCACTCGAGCTCAAAGGGTGCATTCTCCGTGTCGATATCACATATAGTGAGCTGTCCGTCGCTTTTCACGTCTTCATCGAACATGTATCTGGACAGCGGGTTGATCAGGAGGCTTTCTACGATATTTCCTATGCCTCTTCCGCCGTTTTCGAGATTTTCCAGAGTCTTCGACCTCAGTTTTTCATATGCCTTGTCAGAGATAACCAGCCTGATCCTCTTCTCTGTCTCCAGATTTGTTACGATCCTGTCGATCTGTGAACGAAGGATCTGTTCCGCAACATCCGGGCGGATGAAATCAAAAACCACTATATTTTCACCAATACGGTTCAGTATCTCAGGCCTTCCAAGCTCCAGCTTAAAATAATCCTCTATCGCCCGGCGCACCTTTTTCTGCACTTCCGGATATTCCATATCAGGTGTTACATTCGGTTCACGTATCCCGGCCTGGTTTCTGGTATAAATGCCAAGATTGCTTGTAAAAATGATTATGCACTCAGAAAAATAAACCGTGTTTCCCTGCCCGTCCGTCATGCGTCCGTCTTCCAGGATCTGAAGAAATTTATCGAAGATCGTCGGATGCGCCTTTTCTATCTCATCAAACAACAGGATAGAAAACGGATTATTCTTAACCGCGTTAGTCAGCTGTCCTCCTGCCTCATAGCCCACATATCCTGGAGGAGCTCCAAGAAGCTTCTGGTCGCTGTGGCTCTGACTGTACTCGCTCATGTCAAAACGTATACAGCATCTCTCATCTCCAAACAGTTTCTCCGCAAGGGTCTTTGCCGTCTCCGTCTTTCCGGTTCCTGTAGGTCCTGCAAAAAACAGGATCCCCTTAGGCTTCCCATGCGCCGTTCCGGACAGACCCGCCATCCCTGTGACTGCCCTCTTTATCACATCAAGAGTCTTTACTATTGCAGGATCCTGCCCTTTAACGCGTTTCCGGAAATCTTCCTTTGCTGTTTTAAGCTCATTTACATTAAGTAAATCCCAGGGATTATCCTTCACGCCGTAACGGTACAGGTCGATCACTGAGGACATACTGCGTATATGGGTTCTCTCGTTTTTGCAAAGCCGCCTGAGTCCATTTATCTCAGTAAAACTAAACCCTTCCGTCAGGCCTGTAAATTTATCCTGTACCTTTTCAAGTTCGTCCGGGTGCTGCTCATAATACCTGATATCCTCATCATAAATATCTGCAGCAAAGAAGCTGGCGAAGTTCTCGCCCTTTACCAATGCCTCTCTTTCTTCCTTTGACGGAGTATTGATGGTTACCGTTTTTACATTGGGATTATCCAGATAAAACCATGCCGGAACATCGTTGACCTTGTTGACGATCATGACCATCAGATTCTTCAGCATTCCTTTTTCTGTACGCACATCCTTTGCTTCAAGGGATGCCAGGAGCAGGTTTGTAAAGCTGTCCACCTCTGCCTGATCTACATTGTCCGGAGAAACGATATATCTTGACGCCAGATTCAGGATGATCGCCGTAGAGACCTGATTCTGGCTGACTGCAGATCTTACTATCGATGCAGCGTTATTCTGCTTTCCCTTAAAATCGCAGCGGATATATCCGCCCTCCTGACCGGCCCCCGTGACACCGGCAAACCTCTCAATATGACCGTCTTCGCATGAATTGTAAAAGCCCTGCATACTGTCATAGAACACAATGTTCTGATATCCAAGATCCGTAAAATAATAATGGAGGTATTCCGGCAGGCGAAGGATGCTCCCCTTTGAGATGCTTCCTTCCGTCGGATACTGATACACATCAAGCACATTTCCCTCCACAATGATCAGGGGCTTTATTCTGCAGAATATCTCCAGCTCCCTGTGCCATTTTGAAATATAATCACCCATATTTTATCACCTGCCAATCTGACGAATAAATGCCGGTTTCCGGCCTGCAGCACTTGTGCCCGATGCGCAAAAGCCTGTCTGCCATCCTCCAGCACAGCCATATAACCACCGTAGACCGCTCTTCAGAATCCTTTTCTGTGTATCCCTACCGAGACCACTCCGTCTGCAGTGGTAAAATTCTGTATCTGGTTATGCGCTGTTTCTAAATACGCTCTGTATTTGCCGCCAAAGTCTTCCTTCAGGATATGGATCCTTTGATTCTCTGATCCCCTGAGCAGTACATTAGTGTTCTCTTCTTCCCTGTACTCCCCGTCTATCAGTACTGCTGCCTGGTCAAGCACCTGCACAGCGTCGCTTCGTTTCCGCAGTTCTTCTATGCGGTATCCTGTATAGATCAGTATATCCTCAGAAACAGGCTTAAGTACAGAAAGGAGCCTCGAAAGTTCAGCCGCCTGATCCATGGGTTCTCCACCGCTGATGGTAAATCCGTCTATTTTATGACTCTGCGTAATTCTTTTTATCAATCCTGAGATGTCCTCTATGCTGACTTCATATTCCGGGCGCTGTTCCCACAGTTCGGGATTACTGCATCCTTTACATCTCCTGCCGCAGCCGCACACCCAGATTCCTGCACGCTTTCCCGGGCCAAGCACCTCCACCGGGCAGAGTATTCTGGCCACATTCATAGCTTTGCCCTGAACAGAAAATAAGCAGCGTCCTTCTGTCTCTCCCCGTTTATCTCCATTCCTCCAAGTCCTATCTCATCTCCGTCTTTAAGCCGTGTCGGCTCCGTTGACGAAATCATAACATTATTTATGAATGTTCTGTTCGTATTGCTAAGATTTTCTATCAACACTTTACCCGCAGCGATCGTGAGCTTCGCATGCTGCCTGCTGACATACATCCTGCTTCCGAGATATTCCTTCAGTTCCGCCTCACGCCCTATGATGCTTACAGGCCTGTCGATAGTTACAGCGTAGTCATCACCAACAGCCTTAAGCTCATATGCAAACGGCTTTTCTTTCTGAAGTACAGCAGTCGGAATGATATCCGAGATGTCCTCACCGCATTCTCTGCATTTTCTGGCCTGAGGCAGATTATGCGCGCCGCATTCGCAGATCCGTACAAGCACCGGAGCGCTGCCTCCGGATGAAGTGTCCGGCTGACGCTCCCTCTCCTTTTCTGCCTGCTGTTCACTTGTGCTGTCCATTACTCTTACCCCGGTCAGGTCAGTTTCACATTTCCTGCATTCCATCAGGGTAGGCGCATTGTGTTCTCCGCATGACGGACAGATCTTATATTTTGCTGAAGCCATCATTCATCTCCCATATGTATGTGCTTTGTGCCTGCTGCCTTCTTACGTTTTCCGGTCACACTCATCTCTGTGATAAGCGTATCGTTCTCTGTCTCATAATCATTGACATTGATGATTGCCGCATGTTCAGCCGCAGGAGGCATGAGCGCTATCCTGCTTCCTACAATGACTCCCTTCTCCTGCATGCGCTTCTCAAATTCCGCAAATTCTCCGCAGAAGCTCTCCATCTCCGCTGTCAGAACTTCGGTTTCTTCGGGTGTAGGAACGCGGTCTTCTTTGGCTATCCCGCCAAGCTCCATCGCTATCTGCCCTTCCGAAGAATATGTGATATTGACGGCCGTTCCCTCTCCAAACCGGTACAGTTCATTCTTAAAGTGCCTGCCGCTCTTTTTATGTACCTCCCGTCTTCCGATCAGATCATACCCCATATCCGCCATGACCTCATCGACACAGTCCGCAATATAGGCCTGCTCTTTTTGTTCGACAACGATCTTCTCCATCTCTGCCGCAGCTTTATCAAGTTCATCTTTATCCGTAAAGGTGCGGTCCCGCTCATCCTCCCTGCCGGCCATATCGCAAAGTATCTGATAGCGGATGACCGCTTCGGCAAATTCCGCTTCTTTCTTCTCGCACTCCATCCGGTATGCCTTCAGATCCCTGTGCAGCTTCTTAACGGTTATGCTTTCAAAGGTTGAAAGATTTTCCATCCGCGTGATACTGTCAAGGCGGCTGAGTGCGCCGCGGATCTCGCATGTCAGTTCCTTTGTAAGATCCTGTTTCAGGAATTCCATCAGCTCATCCCTGACCGCCTTTTTCCTGTACTCAAAACCTGTATTTTCCTTCTCTGCATCTACATTTGCATCAGTATCATCAAACGATAGTATTCCTCCCAGATCTTCACCTATGCGGGTTTTAAGTTCCGAAAGATCCATGCCCTCAAGAGCACCCGGCGCATCATCCTTCCCATCCGTCAGGTACTCTGCTATGGTCTGCTGAGCCTGTCTCCGCTCTTCCTTCTCCGCCTCTTTCCCGATATTGACCGCCCTGTCCAGCTTATCCTTCAAAGCCTGTGCCCTGGTTTTAATAGCTGCAAGCTTTTCCTGCTGCTGTTTATCCTTATCCCGTTCTTCATCAGTATTTATAAATCTAAGTGAAGCTTTGGGTTTATTGTGGTTAAACTCGGTCTGTATCCTTTTTATCTCCTCATCCACACTTTTCTGCAGGGATCTCAGCTCTTCAATTTTCCCTTCCTGTCCGCCCTTTTTTTCCTGCTGCAGTTCAAGCATTGCAAGCGATCTGTCCAGCTCACTTCTCTCACTTTTACATGCAGATAAAAGAGCGCTTATCTGCTCTCCGTACAGCCTGCAGTTCTGGTCATAATGTATATGATTCAACACATATGCAGCAGCAAATCCTGCAAGATAATAAGTACTTATTTTAGGTCCGCTCATATAACTCGCCTCCATAAGACAGGGTTCGTAAGACAGGGACGGTTCTCTGTCTTACTCTAATTAAGAGAAGCCCTCCACTCCTCGATTTCCTTTTGTTTCCCTATTGCTATCAGCCAGGTTTCAAGCTGAAGGTCCAGATTTCCGTCATAATCTACCAGGTTGTGGCACAGGGCCTCAAATCTTTCCAGCGACTCATCCAGAACCCTCCTCATGTAATTGGCAAGTTCACCGACAGTGCGGAACTGCTCGCCATTGAGAAGAAACAGTTTCTGGCCGGAAAGAGTGTACGCCATCAGATAAAATGTCCTCCTCAGATCCGTACCATTGACGAGTTCCAGCTCATAGGAATACTCTATCGCTTCCGCTGCCTTCCTGAGTTTTTCATTCTTTGGCGCTGCCTGATTCACATATGCAGACAGCACCTTCTCTGACAGAATGCTCTCATAATATCGAAACTGTGACTCGTCCTTATCCCACAGCTTCTCCAGTATATCGCGCCCGAAAGCGGCAATGCTTTCAAAGGTCTGCCCCTTCCAGTAAAATCCTCTCAGTCCGGGATCGATCTGATACAGGAGTTTCCAGTAGATAATGTCATCTTTTCCATTTTCCCGTCCAGCTTCCTCTTCGGCCGCCTGGCATTTTCTTGCGGTCTCCTGATTAAATGTCCTGAAGTACGAAGTCACATGTCCTCGAAACAGCTGTTTTTTCCCCTCTTCCCAGTTTCTGGCAAAGGCCTTCACCAATGCAGCCGGATCTGTATAGGATTCTTCAAGGAACCGGAATTCAGGCATATTTCCTTTACCGGAATTTACAGTTCCCTCTCCCGGAATGATAAGCGGCTCACCATCCAGCCACATCCTGACCTCTTCATACGTCCACCGTCTGTTAGGATTATCCTTGTTCTTCCGGTAACTTATATCTACATAGGTAAGTGCAGAGATAAGGTCCTGCAGCTGCGCCGGCATATCTTCCGGAAACGGTATCCTCTGCACGGACACATACTGCTCGATCTCCTCCGGCTGCATGTTCGCGTAAGGAGTATAACCGCAAAACAGCTCGAACAGCGTGATACCGAATGAGTAATAGTCCGAGCCTTCATAGAATATATTCTTAAAGGTCTCAGGAGCGGAATACTCGGGTGTCATTCCGGTCTTAGTCACGAGGATCGCATTATCCCCGTCCACCACGGAGCTTATTCCGAAATCAATAATGGAAACGGTCTTCCCGTCCGGATTCAGCATTATATTGGAAGGCTTTAAGTCCTTATGAATGATTCCCGTATCATGGATCACCTTAAGCCCCTCATTGATATTCGGGATGATGCTCTTCATCAGTTCATCCAGGGTGTAAGTCTTTCCCTGCAGGCTTCCGTTTTCATAATACGGCAGTATCTCTACCGGAAGGCCGCCTTGTGTCCCTGTCTCATACAGCTTTGCAACATACGGTGAGTCGATAGTCATCAGCTTATCGACCACTTCCTGCTTTATCGCAAACTGCCGCTTATATACTTTTGCCACGTACTCCGACCCGTCATACGAGCACAGATACAGATCCGCCTCTCCCGCATTCACCTCAAGCTGCCTGAGCACCTTATATTTTCCGCAGATTTCCTCCCCCTCGGCAATAATATGACCTTCATTTGTTTCTGTTCCGTCCCGGAGGTCGTACTGCCCGAGGATCTCACTGTTTATCACAGTTGCAGAAAGCTCCCTGAGGTCTGGATTTATCTGTGTCACTGCCGGTTCCTGCAAAGCCGGGTTGATCACTGTCTGATCTGCCATATAACCATCGCTCCAATTCTTTGTTATTCACGGCCCGGCCGCAAACAGCCGGGGCTCAGTCTTCCTGCTGTTTTTCCGTTTTGGTCTCTTCCAGGGCTGCTTCAGATCTGCCGGCCGAGGCCGAAATGGACTTTTCTATAAATTCTATCAGCTTTTTACCTTCTGCTTCAGGATTCCGGTACCACTCGGTGGACCATACACGGTACAGGTTCCATCCCATTTTTCTAAGGACGGATGCCCTCAGGCGGTCGCGGTCCCGCGCTGTCCTGGTATTTACATACGACAGGCCGTCGCACTCGATGCCCGCCGCATATTCATCCTTCTTTTCCGGATGCTCCACCGCAATGTCTATACGATAGCCGGAACAGCCGACATACTGCTTTGCCTTATAGCCCTTGTCACAGATGAACTTGTATATCGCACCGGCAAAATCATCCGGCACTCTTCTTTGTCCGGAAACAGCAGATGAAACACCTCCGCTCATTGCAAACTCGATGTATGAGCGGATCATCCTTATCCCCTCGGAAGTTGTTCTTGAAAGATCAATGTCCGACGGCAATATCGAGCTTACAAGCTTTATATTTATCTTAGCCCTGGTAATGGCCACATTCAGGCGCCGTTCACCGCCCGCCTTCATCACAGGTCCAAAGTTAAGTGTCATAGGCTTGTTGTTCGCTATCTGATCCTTTGTCCTGGCATAGCATATACTCAGGATAATGGTGTCTCTCTCGTCACCCTGAACATTTTCAAGGTTTTTTACGAAGAACGCTTCCTCCTTATCCTCCAGGAAAAACTCCTCACATTCAGGGTTTTCTTCTCTGAATTTCTGTATCTCGTTCAATATGGTCCGCTGCTGGGCTTCACTGAACGCAATAATCCCAAGGGATCTTTCAGGATATTTTTTAATATGATCCGCAACAAGCTCTACGCATCTTTTTGCTTCCAGAATATTGTTTCGTCTGGCACCCCGGTCGTAATACCCTCCCTCTACAAATGAGAATTCCACACCGGTATCCGGGCTGCTTTCATTGCTGCCGGGAAATGTTATGAGTTCATTTTTATAGATCTCCCGGTTTGAAAACGCTATCAGATCCTCGTGCCTGCTTCTGTAGTGCCACAGCAGCGTCCTGTTTGGAAGTACACTTGCAGTCTCCTCCAGGATAGAATCATATACCTCCTCTTCAAAGCCTTCCTCGCTGCCGTCATCGTAATCATCATTTCCGCCCATGCCCGACGAAAAGAAATCCGTCGGAGGCAGCTGCCTTGTGTCTCCTGCAATGACGACCTGGTCAGCCCTGAATATGGCTCCGATGGCATCCTGTGGAAAGATCTGCGAAGCCTCATCAAAAATGACCATATCAAAATGATAATCCCCGGCATTCAGAAAATACGCTACAGACAAGGGAGACATCATCAGACACGGCTTTAACGTAAGCAGCAGGTCCGGGATCTCATGAAACAGCCTTCTGAGAGGCATTATCCTCCGCTTCTTTTCCATTTCGTGAAGCAGTATCCCCATCTGGGATTTTGGTTTTGTCACTCCGTCCCTGCTCGGAAAACTGCTGATGATGCGGTCTCTGATCCTGTCTCTGGATATCTCAAACTGCTTCTCATCCAGCCTGACAAACCTGCCCAGCCTCTGCTCGTGCACCCTTCGCCTGAATGTCTGCACGGAAGGAACATCATTTATCGCGAGGCTCAGCCATTGTGTATAAAACCCTCTCTCAAATGCCTTTCTCACATCCCTTATGGCATTATTCCTTTTGACTATCTCGCCGGTAAAATCTTCAAGTCCTCTTTCGTCACATTCTTTCTTTGTCTCGACAAAATCCAGCCACTTATTAAGCTCATCAAACCCGTCCAGGCAGGCATTGTATTTATCCACAACCTCCTGCATTGCCGCTCCTCGCATCTTTAAGGACGGGAACAGCTTGTCAAAATAGTCAAAGCCGTTTTCGCCTGCATCCATTACCTCGCGGATCAGGCGGACAGTTTCCGCTGCCTGTGCTTTTTTAACGGCATCATTGGAAACAGACTCCAGAAATCCGTCCATACCTTCCAGCGCACCTTTATCTGCAGCACGGGATATCTCATCTATATCATCCACGATGCCCTGCCAGTCAGTGTCAAGCCCGGTATAGCGGTCCCCGAACAGATCCTTCAGCTCATCCGACAATACATAGGTTGTTTCTCCGGAATATCTCCTAAGTATTGAAAATGCAAGATCCGTAAGCTGATCCACCCGTCTGTCAGATGCCGCTTCATCTTCAAGCTGCCCGGTATTATCTGCAAACCACTGCAACTCACGCCCAAGAGCATCTATCGTGTCTGTCAGTCCCTTCAGATCCTTCCAGTAAACATTCCCTGCCTTTTTTGAAGAATCCAGACGCCTGATATATCCCCCCAGTCTTTCCTCATTATTCCTTGCCTCGCCAAGCCCTGTCAGCAGTCTGTTACTGATGGATTCATGCAGAGGTTCTGCAGTGAGGGCAAGTGCCTTCCGTACTGCTTCTTCGCAATTCATCACATGATTCTTCGTCAGCACATCAGACAGCCTGCGTATCTCCGGCATTTTATCCGGATTCTCCACGATCCTTATCACTGCCCGGACCGTCTCTTCGGGAATATCCTTCCCGTGGATCTGACCTGCTGCAAGCGCAGCTGCACGAATTCCGCTAATCACTTTATCCCAGTCAGTATCCAGCCCCTCATAATTTGCTTTGAATACGGTTTTCAGTCTCGCGTCATTATGGCTGTACCACTCCCGCTCCATGTTGACATCATTTATGGCAATAAGCAGCTCTGCCGCGATATCTGCAGAGACCTCCTCTCCAATACGCTTTGAAAAGCCGGTCAGATAATAAATGTCCTTCTTATAAAGCTCGTTTGCCGTCCGGTAGGTTCCGGTGTATTCCTCACGGAAGCGCCTGAGGATTTCCGCTTCATCTGTATCAAGTACTTCCTTTTCCCATTTTTCGAGGATAATTCCTGTCTTTTCCTTAAATTCCGCCTGATGTTTTTTTGCCTCATCTATGGTCTTTTGTACTTCTCTTTTCAGACGTTCCTTGTCCTCTTCATGTAAATATATGGGAAATTGCGCCCTGATCCTCTCTTCATTGTCAACGAACCACTGCTTTTCCCGCCTGATCTCATCCAGAGTCTGGAGCAGCGCAATGACCTGAGCCTCCTCAGGCTTTGTCCCCACGGATCTGTAAAGCAGCTTCAGCTGCTGCATATCATTTTTATAGGATGCCTTCAGCTTATGCAGCCATCCAGTATACTCTGTTCTAAAACGGTTAAGCATTCCGGATGCATCAATATTAAGGACCTCCGCCTCCCAGGAGGTCAGTACCTGCCCGGTAAGCTGCTTAATTTTTTCCTGATGGATGCCTGCCTCCTCCATAAGTCTCTGTATGGTAAGACATGCATTTTCCAGGTCTGTATCGATCCCCTGATACAGAGACGGCATCATTTCTTTTAATCTGGAATTATTTTCCTCAAACCATGTTTTCTCAGACCTGATCGTCGCCAGCGTCTGCAGCATATCTATTATTTCGCTGTCCTCTATATCTTCGCCGATGGATCTGTGCATTATCCTGAGCTGTTCCAGATCTTTATCAATTCTCTCTTTTGTACTGTAAAAATCCGGGGTGTATCTTGTCCTGAACCGGGTGAGCATCTCATCGATATTAATGTCAAGCACGGATCTGTCCCAGCATTCCAGTATCTTCTGTTTTTTCAGGATATAGCCTTCTCTGTGCTTTCCTGCTTCTTCCGCCGCAGTCAGGTATTCAGGATTCCTGTGCAGATCAAACCATGCTGCATCCATGACCGGAGCATTTTGCGCTGCGCTGAGGATCTTTGCCACAGAGATAATGTCAGAAAATGTGTCTCCCTCCGGCAGCGCCATAAGCGCCGCTGCTTCTCTGTAGTCTTTTGTGAGGGATACGGTTTCAGCATACGTGGTGTCAATAAAAGACAATATCCTTTCATTAGCCTCGGACAAGGGCCTGCTCCCGGCTGTATCTTCGTACTGCTTCTCACCTGCGATCTGCTTCAGGTCTTCTTCCTTCAGGCTCAGTCCATATAAAGTCCACTCTGACTGTACATGCTCAAGCAGTCCCCGCACGATATCTGTATGTGCCAGTGCATCGCTGTCTTTGATTTTTTCACTGAAGGCTCTGCTCCTCAGGCTGCTTCTTACGTTCCTGTCTCTCCATTCTGCCGGAAACAGCGGCAGCGGGAAGACTGCTTCATATCCTGATAATTTTTCCCTTATGTCATCCCACACAGGCTTCAGATCGCATCCGTAATACCGGTCAAGCAATTCGACCTGCCTCTGCAGTTCTTTAAGCCGCTCTGCCAGTCCGTCGGTTGCATTCATCATCTCTGTCTTGAACACCTGACCGGAGGCCGTTGCAGTGGTGCCTGCCCACGGATTATCTGTAAGCCCTCCCTCCATATTGCCAAGGGCCTTTTCAAAGGCATCTGTCAGATACAAAAGCGAAGCATACTCTCCCTTAGTGATCTTTGTCGGATCCCGGAATTTAAATTCTACAGCAGTTGCATCCGAAAGCTTTGCAAGCTTTCCAAACACTTCGTAAACGCTCTCGCCGAATGGTTCGATCTTCTTATGCAGCTCCCCGGCATATTCATTCAGGTAAAGCCTGTCATGAAAAAGCTCCGTCAGTTCTTCCATCACGGAACTGTCAACGTATTCCCTGCTAAGACTAAGATTCGCACCAATATTATCAATGATCTCTTTTTTATTGGCCTTATAGTTGTGAAGTGAGAGGCAAAAATCGTCAAGCCTGGCTTCCGTCAGTCGTTTCAGGACGACCTGCAGAGCTGCTGACTTTTCAGAGACAAACAGGACCTTTTTACCATCTCCAAGCGCTTCTGCAATTATGTTTGTGATAGTCTGGCTCTTGCCTGTTCCGGGAGGCCCCTGCATCACAAAGCTGACTCCAAGCTTTGAAAGCAGTATCGCCTCTTCCTGGCTGGAGTCAGAATCCACCACCTCATGCCACTCTGCCGGCTGCGTTTTATCAAAATTGAAATCGCCGGCCTCTGCAGGCAGCTCTCCCAGGGCATGTCTGTCACCTGTAATTGCCCTGATGACAGGATTATTGATCATCTGCTCACGATTATTGTTAAGGTCGTGATACATACTGATCTTAAGGAAAGACAGAAGTCCAAGGCTTACCTCCCTGACAAGCTTCCATCCCTTTTTATCAATTATCTGTTCTATCTGTTCCAGATAATCTTCAAAGGAGTCCTTGTTCTTCAGCTCAAACGTGGGCAGATCAATACCATAATTCTGATTAAACACATAGTCTAATGTCGGGTTGACCTCGATCTCATCATCGTATTTGCTGATCGTATACTGCGCATTAAGCGACTTGCGTTCCAGCCGTACCGGCATCATCAGAAGCGGAGACTTGAGCCACTGTGAACTGCTTTTGTTGTTTTCCCGCCACAGGATAAACCCAAATGACAGGTACAGAATATTGGTGCCCTGTTCTTCCTGCGCAAGTCTTGTGCTGGACCGGAGATTCTTCAGAGTCTTCTCCCGCTCTGCGACAGTACCTTCGGCTTTTATATCCCCTATCTGCACAGGCATTGAATAAGACAGCGTTTCAAGCAGTGCCAGCATGGAATATGTCCTGAAATCAGAGTCCCTGCTGACCGGTCTTTGGAAGGTCAGAGTTTTTTCGCTCACCGCAAGCTTATTGAACAGTTCCGCCGCGCCTGGTTCCAGGATCTTCAGGGTCTGCCTCCTGGACTCACGGTAATTGATCATCCTGTTCCTTTTGCCGGTGTCCAGGAGCTCCTTCTTCCACCGGTCCATCTTCCGTTCCAGTGCCGCCTGAGCCCGGTCATTGTCATAATTATCAACTGTCATTTCTGCCATCATTTTCTCCGTAAATGCTGGTCGCCGCCAGTATCATATTATCCGCTATTGCCGGTCACAGTCCGGATCATATTTTCTGATACACTCATCCAGGATCTTTTCCGCATCTGCTCCGTCAATGTCCAGCCCAACGGCTTTTATCAGCTCAACATCCTTTATGCCATAAAAATTCTGAGCCAGCGCTTTGACATAGCCGAACCCGAATTCTTCCGGGACGTACATTCCTCCCGCTGTCATGACATAAAAAAGCTTATCTGCCCTGCACATTCCTTCCGGAAAGCCTTCTGGTGTATACATGAAGGTTATGCCCAGTACATTTATTTGCTCAAAATACTGCTTCAGTGAAGCCGGGAAGGACAAATCCCAGTAAGGTGCGCCTATCACAATACGGTCAGCCTCCGCGAACTGCCTTGCCATTTTAAAAAGAGGCGCATCAAATTCTCCTTCCGCGATCAGCTGGTCACGTTTTTGGAGAAATGCCTCATCAACTGCAGGAAAGCTGCAGTCCTCAAGCCGTATTTCTTCCACTCTGTCATGCATCTTTGACAGGAGATGGTCTGCCAGTCTTTTTGTCCTTGAATTTTCACGTACACAGGCATTTATAAACAATATCATCAGTACATCCCTCCTTGATAGCTGAACTGAACTTTGCAAACTGCAGGACGGGCATCCGCCTGTGACAGCGGATGATCATCACCCGACGATCTCCACGTGGACCGGATTTCCGTAATATTGCTTTTATTATAGCAGAAATAATGCTTTACTAAAATATCTTATATATATAATCTTGTTACTCTATTAGCGGCCGGGGCTGAGAAAGTAAGACAGGGGACGGTTCTCTGTCTTACTTTCACTACATTTACGTTTTTCTTCGGGTTGTTCTGAACAGTTACCATTAGAATTCAAAAAAAGCGCCCGGCATGTACGAAAGGTCATCCTTCATGTACTGCCCGGGCGGCTTTAAATTCTGTTCGGTTTTTAAACATTTTTATCATCGGCCTCCTTTATTTAACGGGGGGTCTTTCGATTCTCTTCTGCTATCCAGTTTTCAATACCTCCACCGGCGCACGGCTCAGCAGAAATACCTGTTTCCTTTTGTTGCAGAAATTGTTCTTATCTATATCTATATGTTGATCTCTATAATAAACACAACGGCTGCTGTTTTGTATCACAGGTGCGTTGTGATCCTTCAATTTATTATTTTTTATATTTAATCTATCTATATAAACACAGCATTTTTATTATCTTGTGTAAGGCGCTGTGGTAATCTGTTTTACATATCTTTATACGCAATACAGCGGCCCTGTCCATGGATTTTTTTCTTTCTTTTCTTTCCTTTTCTTTCCTGTAAATACTGTGGGCTGGTCCGGCAGGGAGCTTTGTTTCCGATAAACAGCAGCTCCCATAACCGGATTTTTATGAGAAGCGATGTTAAATCTCCTGTTTAAAAACTGTGAGATTCCTGCATGGTGCTTTGTTCACAGGCATGAGTCCACATCAACCTTAGGCACTGTCCACAAATAACTTCCGAAATCTGCTTGTCTAAATTCCGCCCTGACTGCGTTGTCGTCAGTCGCCGTAGCCCGCTACGCCTCCTTCCTCCGCCTTGCAGGGCGAAATTTATCCTGCGCATCTTTCGGAAG
>JAFUCO010000035.1 GCA_017459635.1 Blautia sp.
ATGAGCAGAGCAGAGTATATTTCCTTACAGGGTCTGAGCCCTTCATGAGGAATCCAGCCGTGAAACGGCGATGAAGCCCGTAAGGGCGAGATTCCGAATGGAGGGCTCAGACCCAGCCGCTTGCGGCTGGGCCGTGAATAGCAACATGTAAATAATCAAAACAGTTAAAACGCATTTTATAGTGGAAAACAGTTAAAACGCATTTTAATGGGAAGGCCCGGGAACGTTCCCGGGCCTTTTTTACGAAGCAGGAGTCTGCGTTTGGCAGAGATGCCAGGATATCGGATCAGCCGATTATGACCCATGATCATCCCGGTCAGTCTTCCGGGTTATTTCGGCCGGTCTTTATTTGCCGGAGGAGAATTCTCAAATGAGTAAATTCAAGAAATTATTTTATTCACAGAAGGTTGCGCCTTATGTATTTGTGCTTCCTTTTATTCTGAGCCTGATCATATTCTGGGCATATCCGCTTATAAGCGGAATTATTATGAGCTTTCAGGATATAAGCTTTGGCAGCAGGTCATGGGTGGGTACTGCCCACTATACTAAACTTTTCAAGGACAAATTCTTCATTACAGCTGTTACGAACAGTGTGGAATACATGTTTCTCACACTGGTCCTGATGATACCGATACCGCTTCTTCTTGCAGTGCTCATGGAGAGCCGTATTACCAAGGCAAAAGGCGTGTGGAAGGTCATCATGTATATTCCGGCGCTGACATCTGTAGTTATTTCCGGTATGCTCTTCAGGATGATGTTCTCTGAGGCGGCCGGAAGCCAGATGAACCAGCTCATGACCATGCTCGGCAAAGCGCCGATTGCCTGGCTTAAGACCAAATGGACAGCCTGGATAGCTCTTCTGCTTCTGTGTATGTGGCGCTGGACGGGCGTTAATATGCTGTATTTCGTTTCAGGCCTCAAGGCTATCGACGGCTCTTTGTACGAATCGGCTGACATCGACGGGGCAACATCCTGGCAGAAATTCCGCTATGTCACCCTGCCGCTTATCAAACCGACCACCATCTACGTTATCACTATATCGGTCTATGCAGGCCTTTCAATGTTCCTTGAAAGCTTCATGCTGTGGAACGGCAACTCATCACCCAAGAACATCGGTCTTACGATAGTCGGTTACCTGTACAAGAGGGGTATTGAAAAGAATGATCTTGGCTATGCCTGCGCCGTTGGTATGGTGCTTATGATCATAGCACTTCTTATCAATATCGTACAGCTTGTTGCTACCGGTACATTCAAGAAGGAGGAATCGTGACATGGCAAATAACACAGCTTCTCCTAAGACTATGGAGTCAAACCACAGAGTAGCCTCGGTGCTGGCGACCGGACTTTTCGTTATCCTTTGTGCCTTTATCGCTTTTCCTCTGCTGGCAGGTCTTCTGGCTTCCTTCCGTCCGGGACGTGAACTGGTGCAGAACGGTCTGGCGATCAACTGGGATTTCTCGACCATGACGCTTGACAACTACAAGTATCTGTTCGGAATGGGCGGGGACAACAGCAAGGTCGACTCGGCCAAGTATTTCATGTGGTATAAAAACTCACTTATTCTGACAATACTTACAGTTGTATTAACTCTGCTGGTATGTTATTTTATAGCCTATGGTCTTACCATGTATAAGTTCCGCCTCCAGGGCTTTCTGTTCTTCCTGGTAATCGCAACTATGTGTGTGCCTTTTGAGATCCTTATGCTTCCGCTCTATCAGGAAGTTACGGCTCTTCATATCATCAACACCAGGGCCGGCGTTATATTGCCGGGACTTTGCGGCGCGTCGACCATATTCTTCTTCCGGCAGTACATGCAGTCTCTGCCGGGTGCACTGCTTGACGCGGCCCGCATCGACGGATGTACAGAATACGGGATTTCGGTCCGTATAATGATGCCCATCACAAAACCGGCGTTTGCTTCAATGGCCATCCTCTGCGCAATGGGATCCTGGAACAACATGCTGTGGCCTTTGCTGGTCTTCCGTGATACAAGCAAGTTCACACTGCAGATAGGTCTTAATACGCTGCTCACACCTTATGGAAATAACTACGACCTGCTTATCGCCGGTTCCATGTTCGGTATTATCCCGATCCTGGTCATTTACCTGATCTTCCAGAAATACCTGATCGATGGAATGACTGCAGGCGCTGTCAAGGGATAAAGTTGAAGTAAGAGACGCTGACTGAAATCTGGCTGGTGGAAATGATGCTGACTGAAATCAGGCTGGCTGAAATGATGCTGAAAATGCACTTAAATAACTGGTTACTGTTAACGGCCCAACCGCAGGCGGCAGTGAACAGCAACATAATAGAATCCCCGGCTTTGCCCGGGCATGACAGGAGAGTTGCCAATGCCAAAGTATTATATTAATGCAGGAAACAAAAAGAGCAAGATCAATAAGGAGATCTATGGCCATTTCTCAGAGCATCTGGGAAGATGCATCTATGAAGGGCTTTATGTAGGCGAGGATTCTGAAATCCCCAACGTCAACGGCATGCGTACGGATGTTGTTGAGGCTCTCAAGGAGATCAAAGTGCCGGTGCTCCGCTGGCCGGGCGGCTGCTTTGCAGATGAATATCACTGGAAAGACGGCATAGGGCCTAAGGAAAACCGCAAAAAAATGATAAATACCCACTGGGGCGGAGTGATCGAGGACAACAGCTTCGGCACACACGAATTCTTTGAACTTTGCCGTCAGATAGGCTGCGAGACTTACGTAAATGGAAATCTTGGCAGCGGGACTGTGCAGGAGATGTCAGAGTGGGTGGAGTATATGACCTTTGAGGGCGTTTCTCCTATGGCAGACCTGAGGGCAAAGAACGGACATCCGGAACCCTGGAAGGTAGATTTCTTCGGAGTGGGCAATGAAAACTGGGGCTGCGGCGGAAATATGACACCGGAGTTCTATGCCAATGAATACAGGCGCTATCAGACATATGTCCGTTCGTATAACTCCTCCTTCGATACACCTCGAAGCATAGATAATCCGGATATCATCCGCCGGATCGCCTGCGGTGCGAATATAGATGACACAGAATGGACGGAGGGAGTTCTGAAAACACTGTTCCGCCACTGCGAGGACAGGTTCCACGGAAATGCCGATGGACTTTCGCTTCATTATTATACTCATCCGGGCGGATGGGAGCACAAGGGAAGCTCAACCGAGTTTGACGAGAAGACCTGGTACATGACGCTTGCCAAGGCATACTACATGGATAAGCTTATTAAGATGCACGGCGCCATCATGGATCAGTATGATCCTGACAAGAAGCTGGGCATGATAGTGGATGAGTGGGGCACCTGGTTCGACGTGGAACCGGGAACAAACCCGGGATTCCTCTATCAGCAGAACACCATGAGAGATGCTCTGGTGGCCTGCATCAACCTGAACATCTTCAACAAGCATTCTGATCGTGTAAAGATGACCTGCATAGCCCAGATGGTCAATGTCCTTCAGTCAGTGATCCTGACCGAAGGCGCAAAGATGGTCAAGACACCTACCTGGCATGTATTCAACCTGTTCAAGGATCACCAGGACGCATGCCTCGTGGAAAGCCATATCGATACAGAAATGATCGGAGAGGAAGAGGAGTTCATGGTTCCGAATCTTTCCGAATCGGCTTCTGTAGACGCAGACGGGAAGCTTCATATTACTATCGGTAATCTTTCGGTCACCGAGGATTATCCGGTTGATGCAAGCATTGCCGGTTTTGCCGGAAAGAAAGTATCCGCACAGATACTTCGCGGAGAGATGCACGCAAAGAACACCTTTGAAGAGCCCGATGCAGTACACTCTGAGAGCTATGACGTGGAACTGTCTGAAGGCGGACTTAAGTTTGTTGTTCCGGCAGGCAGTGTAATCAGTATCACCGTAGAAGAGTGAAATAATACGACTGGATTTGAACGTGACAGCTTCCGGAGCCTTATCCGGAGATGAAAAAGTGAGTCACGGGGACAGGTTCCTTGACTCATCAAATATGAGCCAGGGAACCTGTCCCCGCTTTTTTTCTGAAGAAAGATAAGCTCAAAACGTATGTCGGGAGTATGCAGGGCAGGGTGCGGGTACAGCCTGAGTGCAGTCCGGCATGCCGGACTTGAAAAAAGAATATACTTTAACGCAGAAAATGGACAGAGAGTGAGAATATTATGAATAAGATGATCAGTACCGTTATGATAGGGGTCATGGCTGTATCTCTTGCGGCAGCGTCGGTCATGGCGGAGCAGGGGGAGCCGGAGAATAAGCCGGAACCCGTACATGTGAGTGTCCATGATCCTTCAATTTTTGAGGATAAGGACGGTAAGTTTTATATAGTTGGTTCCCACACTGCATCGGCAACCTCAGAGGACCTTATCGAGTGGAACCAGCTTAATTTTGACTATGGAAACGGAAAAGATCTGACCTTCTACGGCGATCTTCAGGAAACGCTTGCAAAGCCTTTTGAGTGGGCGGGCTTTGACGACGGGGACTGCAGCGGAAACGGTTATGCGGTGTGGGCGCCGGATCTTATCTTCAACCCCTACTATGCATGGGATGACGGAGAGACGGGGGCTTACATGCTTTACGTCTGTACTTCATCCACCTGGAGGCGTTCATGCATCAGCTTTCTTGTATCAAAGGAAGTTCTGGGGCCTTATGAATTTGGTGACACTATAGTTTATTCCGGTTTTACAAAGAACGGAGAGTTTGACGGAAAGAGCACAAGGGATACCGCCTGGGACAATGACTACCTGAACCTGAAAGCCCTTACGGAGCTGGGCTCCGAAAGCGGCGGGATCGATGAGATCAGTGACAAATGGTTCAACAAGGACGGCAGCTGGAACCACACCTACGGGCCAAATGCCATCGACCCGAACGTTTTCTTCGACTCCTCAGGAGAAAAGCTTTACATGTCGTACGGCTCCTGGTCGGGCGGAATGTTTCTTCTTGAACTGAACAGGGAGACCGGCGAAGCCATATATCCCGGGGTTGATTCTGTGGATGAGCATTCCGGCAACTATGTTGACCGCTACTTCGGAGTACATCTGATCGGCGGCGACCATCAGTCGGGGGAAGGTCCCTACATTGTCTGGGATCCGGAAAGTGAGTACTATTACCTGTACTGCACCTACGGCGGGCTCGCGGCCGAGGGCGGTTATAACATGCGGCTTTTCCGCGCGGAGAATGTGACGGGACCGTATCTTGATGCGGCAGGAAACAATGCGGCGGACAACAAGGCAAACGGTGACAAATACGGCATCAAGCTGATAGGGAACTATGCCTTTTATGACCAGATCGGCAAGCGGGCGGCCGGGCATAACTCACAGCTGATGGCATCCGACGGATCAAGGTACCTTGTGTATCATCAGAGATTTGACATCAAACCACAGCTTGAGGCTCATGAGGTCAGAGTGCATCAGCAGTTCCTGAATGAGGATCTGTGGCCGGTGACTGCAGTGTATGAATACCGCGGAGAGCAGCCTGAAAATTACACCATGGAAGACGTGGCAGGCTCCTACGAGTTCATAAACCATGGGAACAAAACAAGCGGAGACATGCTTGAGACGGGCATGACAGACCTGAATGAGGATGGCACAGTAAGCGGTGCTTTAGAAGGAACCTGGGAAAAGACTGACTCAGGGAAAGGCTATGACTACCTGACCATAACAGCCGGTGATGTTACATATAAAGGCATCTTCTTCCGCCAGCTGAAAGAAAATACTTCACCGGATCCGGTAATGACCTTCACATGCGTAGGAAATGACAACACCTGCATCTGGGGAAGCATGACCGGCGAAATGGACGGTGAGATGCTGACCGGAATGGCCGCCGAATCACTCAAGAAGGCAATAATAGAAGCCTCAAAAGAGCATACCGGCCTCCCATCCGAATACATGAACTGTCAGATAGAATGGAAGTCATCCGATGAATCCATAATAACCCCCGAAGGAAAAATAAACGCCCCTTCAGAAAAAACAAAAGTAGAACTGACCGCCATAATAACAGCCGGCGACACCGTACTGGAACGAACCTACAACGTAACAGTGAGGCCATAAGACAAAAATAAGACAGGGGACGGTTCTCTAAGACAGGGGACGGTTCTCTGTCTTATTTTTTTCACAGCCCTGTATCTATAAATAAATATAGGGTATTTTCAAAAGAATCTTTTTGATGTATAATCTCCTTGAAGGAGACATCTCCGCCATAACCAGGGATTGCCCGGATCAATGAAAGAGTGGCTTGAAAGTGATTGCTGGTATGGAATAGAACAGCTCCTTCGGGATCATTATATATTTCCAATATCATAAATAATCCTAGTATAACAAAGGAGGATTTCATCAATGGCAATTGTTTCAGCAACTGAGATGGTAAAAAAGGCATTTGAAGGTCATTATGCTATTCCGGCATTCAACACCAACAACCTTGAGTGGACGCAGTGCATTCTTAAAGCTGCCCAGGAAACCCAGACTCCTGTCCTGATCCAGACTTCAGAGGGAGCAGCAAAGTATATGGGCGGTTACAAAATGGTAGTTGATATGGTGAACGACCTGATCGATTCAATGGGAATCACTGTACCGGTAGCCCTTCATCTTGATCACGGCACATTCGAAGGCGCTAAGAAGTGTATCGAAGTTGGCTATTCTTCAGTCATGTTCGATGGATCACATTATTCTATCGAAGAGAATATTGAAAAATCCAAAGAGATCATCGCGCTGGCACATTCCAAGGGCGTTTCCGTAGAGTGTGAGGTTGGCGGCATTGGCGGCACCGAGGATGGTGTTACCAGCAATGGCGAGCTGGCTGATCCTGCTGAATGTAAGGCTGTTGCAGATCTTGGCGTTGATTTCCTGGCTGCCGGCATCGGCAATATCCATGGCAAATATCCGGAAAACTGGGCAGGACTTAATTTCGAACGTCTTGAAGAGATCAAGGAAGCTATCGGCGGCAAGCCAATGGTTCTTCATGGCGGCTCCGGAATTCCGTTCGAGCAGACTTCAAAAGCAGTTTCTCTTGGCGTTTCCAAGATCAACATCAACACCGAGCTTCAGCTGGTATTTGCAGATGCTACCCGCAAATATTTCGAGGCTGGCAAGGATCTGGAAGGCAAAGGCTATGATCCGCGTAAGGTTCTGAAACCGGGCTGCGAAGCTATCGTTGCAAAAGCAAAAGAACTGTGCGAAGCATTTGGAGCAGCAGGCAAAGCGTAAAGATGTATATGAATAGGGCTTTGTAAAGCCTGACAAAAAAACAGAGACGGATTTAAAGCACATGAGTGCTGAATCCGTCTCTGTTTTTGTTATTCATCTATAATGGTGGTTTTTGATGCCGTTATATCTGACATACAGACACTTTCATGTCTAAAGCGGCTATTCACGGCCCAGCCGCTTGCGGCTGGGCCGTGAATGGTAAATGCCGTGTCGGCATTACAGGACCTTATTATTGAAGTACTTAGCAGGAAGAGTGCCGGTACAGCAGTACCTTACAGCACCTTGTTCAAAAAGTCGATGGTTCTTGGTTCCTTCGGATTGTTTATCAGCTCCTGCGGAGTTCCCTGTTCCACAATGTAACCGCCATCCATGAAGATCACCCGGTCAGATACTTCACGGGCAAAGCCGATTTCATGCGTCACGATCACCATGGTCATTCCGTCAGCGGCAAGCTGCTTCATGACCTGGAGAACTTCACCGACCATTTCAGGATCCAGTGCGCTGGTAGGCTCATCAAACAGCATGATGTCAGGGTTCATGCAGAGAGCTCTGGCGATTGCCACACGCTGCTTCTGTCCGCCGGAAAGCTGCGCCGGATAGGCATAAGCCTTGTCTTCCATCCCGACTTTTCGCAGCATCTCCATGGCGTTCTTTTCCGCCTGAGCCTTATCAGCCTTTTTGAGGTCGACCGGCGCCAGCATCAGGTTGCGGAGCACGTTCATGTTGTTGAAAAGATTGAAGTGCTGGAACACCATGCCGACTCTTTCACGGACCTTGTTGATATCCACTTTTTTATCTGTCACGTTGATCCCGTCAACGATTATCTCGCCTTCCGTCACTTCTTCAAGCTGATTCATACAGCGGAGAAAGGTAGATTTTCCGCTTCCGGAGGGGCCGATAATAACGACGACCTCACCTTCATAGATATCCAGCGATATATCTTTCAGGACTTCAAGTTTACCGAAATCTTTCTTAAGGTGCGAAACATGGATCTTGATATTCTGGTTAGCGTCTGCCACGGTTCAGCCTCCTTTCAAGCATTTTCGCAAGTCTGGACAGCGTCGTAATGACGATAAGGTACATGATACCAACGATTATCCAGGTCTGGAAGGACATGAAAGTGTTTGCCACAACATTTTTTGCGGTATTGACCAGTTCCGGGAACCCTATGACTGACAGGATGGAGGTATCCTTGAGGGTGATGATGAACTGATTTATGATGCTTGGGATCATAGTGCGGATAGCCTGCGGAAGAATTACCCGCTGCATTGCCCGCCAGTATGGAAGGCCAAGGCTGCGGGCGGCTTCCATCTGACCGATATCCACTGACTGGATGCCGGCCCGGATGATCTCGGCCATGTAGGCGCCGCAGTTGAGAGCAAGACAGGCTGTACCTGCCTGGAGGGCGGTAAGAGTAACGTTAAACCCTCCCAGGGTATTCAGCCCGTACGGAAGTCCGAAGTAAATAAAATAGGCCAGAACGATCATTGGCACGCCGCGGATAACATCGACAAAGATCTGTGCGATGATATTGCAGGCTTTGTTTTTAAGCACACTCAGGATACCAAAGATCATACCCAGGATACAGGCGAAAAACAGGCCGCAGAGGGCGAGGAGAAGAGTCTGTCCCATTGCCCGGAGCAGCAGCTGGCCATAGCCTTGTATAATCCGAACCATATTAATACATCCTTTCAGTCTTAAGAATACCCTGCCCGAAAGGGGCAGGGCATCACATTCATTTTAGCTACAGATAAAGAATTTTTTATGTAAAAGATTATTCAGCGTCGTCAGCAGCCTCAGGACCCTGATCTTCGGTCTCATCAACAGATACCGGACCCTGGTCCTCGGTCTCGTCAACAGATACCGGACCCTGGTCTTCAGTCTCGTCAACAGATACCGGACCCTGATCTTCATTTTCGTCTACATCAATATATTCTCCGCCCTGGTCTTCGTTTTCGTCTACGTCTATATAATCCTCATCTTCTTCTTCAGCATCAGCTGTGAAAGATTTTACAGAAGCAGCAGCGGTCTCTTCGCCAAGGTATTTAGCGACGATCTCTTCATAGGTGCCGTTTTCGATGATGTTGGCAAGGCCGGCATTGAACAGATCGATGAGCTCCTGGCCATCCTCATTAAATACTGCGAAACCATAGGGAGCGCCGTCGTTTGCGGTATCTGTAAGAACCTTAAGCGGAAGGCTTCCGTCCTGGATCGAAGTGATCATGATCGGAGTGTCCTCGAAGCAGCTTACTACCTGGCCGCCAACGACTGCCTGATACATTGTCGGTGAATCCTCGAAATAAGTGATATCAAAGCCGTATTCTTCCTTAAGGCTCTCGGCATAGGCAGCGCCCTGGGTACCGGTCTTAACGCCGACAGTCTTGCCTTCAAGATCCTCAAAACCTTTGATATCCGAATCATCTTTTACAGTCATAGACTGGGTAGCCATGAAATATCCGTCAGAGAAGATCCAGCCGCTTTCTTTTCTCTCGTCTGTGATGGAAGCGCCTGCGATCATGCCGTCAGCCTGCTTTGCCTGGCAGGCAGCGATGGCGGAATCCCATCCAAGGCTGTTGAGATCATAGGTGAAGCCCTGATCCTCTGCGATTGCAGCGAGAATGTCAACGTCGATGCCTACGAAATTTCCATCTGTGTCGGTATACTCGAATGGTTTGAAAACTGTGTCCGTTGCGATCGTGAAATGTTTGGCATCCTCAGCCATGACCGGAATAACCATGGAAGCAGCTAAAGCACCTGTGAGCAGCATAGCCATCATCTTTTTCATTGTTCTACACTCCTTTTTCTGTTTAAATTTTAAAAAGGACGCAGGCAAAATATGCCAACGCCCGCTTTATTTTCCTATCCTAACACAGTGACCGGGATTCTGTCAATACGTTAATTTGTTAAAGCATTGCTGTTCGAAGTACTTACTTATACTTGCGGAATTGCTTAATATAAGATAATATTGATTATAAAAAAGGACAGTAAACAGAGGGCGAGATTATGTTTTTCAGAGGATTCAGGAGTCTTCTTCAGACGGTTCTGGAAAAGACGGACCGGTGTATTGAAAAAGTAGAAACGATTGAAGCTTTGCAAAAGGAGAATACGGAGAAGCTTGAAGCTTTGCGGCATGAAAATACAGCGAGGACAGCTGCTTCACAGCCTGAACCTGTTCAGGAGAAAGAGAAACTTATCGAAAGCATAGAGAGAGAACTGAGCGATTTCCGTGCCGGGATAGAACGTCATGACATGGCGATAGAAGACATGCTTGAGGAGTGGGATGAGCTGAAATCCCGGGATGAGGAAAAGAAACGCATCATGGATGGCTCCAAAAGCCTTCTTGATACACTCATAGCCTATCATGACCAGTTCTTTTTCCTGCGTTCTTCCATAGGCGCGGATCATCCTGACTGGATGTCACAGATTTCCATGATGGAATATCTGCTTGAAAAAAAGCGGATCACGGCAGGCCTTTACGTGATACAGGAAACGAATGTGCCAGCGGATTTTGAACTTCACGAGGTCAGCAGTATAAAGAGCACTGATGACGAAAAACAACATGGAATAATAGCGGAGATCCTGAATCCCGGCTATGTATATAATGGGAAAACAATAAGAAAAGCCCTTGTGACAGTCTATCGCTTTGAGGGATGAAAGGAGCACATATGTCTGCAATAATCGGTATCGATCTTGGAACGTCAACTACCGAAGCCGCAATTTATCGCGACGGAAAACCTGAGCTTATTCTGAATTTCCTGCAGCAGGTGGTCACTCCGTCTGCGGTCGGGATAGATGATGCCGGCAACTGGATAGCGGGAGAACGCGCAAGAGCCCAGTACCTGCTTTCACCGGAAAGGACCGCCATTGAAATAAAAAGAGCAATAGGAACCAACCGCACGTTCCTGATTGGAAAGAAAGGATATTCTCCGGCAGAGCTTTCCGCAAAAATTCTGGAATATGTACGCGCCTATGCGGCAGAATATCTTGGAGAGACAATTGAACGGGCTGTGATATCGGTGCCGGCTTACTTTAACGACACCCAGAGGCAGGAGACCTTAAAGGCAGGCATGCTTTCGGGACTCAGGGTGGAACGCATTATAAATGAGCCGACCGCGGCGGCGCTCTCATATGGCCTTGACCACATGGAGGAAGAAAGCCACATCCTGGTATATGACCTGGGAGGCGGAACCTTTGATGTAACGCTTCTTGAAATGTTTGAAGGTGTTCTTGAGGTGAAGGCCAGCAGCGGTGACAATCAGCTTGGTGGAAAAGATTTTGACGAACGGCTCATAAAGCATTTCTGCGATGAATTTGTAAAGCAGCATGGGATCGATCCGCAGAACGAAATAACAGCCATGGCAAGGCTTAAAAATGAGGCGGAGAACTGTAAAAAGGCTCTTTCGGAATCCGAATCATACAGGGCTGTTCTTCCGAATCTGATGAAGAAAGGAAATGCGCCAGCCGGCCTTGATATCACTGTTTCCAGAGAAGAATTTGAAGTAATGACTGCAGATCTCCTGAAACGTTCTCATGCACCCATTGACAGCGTGCTTTATGACAGCGGACTTACCAAAGATGAGATCAATTGCGTCATCCTTGTAGGCGGTTCTACCCGGATGCCTATGGTTGAAAAGGACATAGAAGAGTACCTTCATGTGCCGGTGCGCAAGGCGGTTGACCCGGACTTTGCCGTAGCGCAGGGAGCAGCTATCCAGGGTGCCATTATGACCGGTGAGATCAGTCCGGACGAAGGCCTGATCATGACGGATGTTAACCCGTATTCTCTGGGAGTACGTACAGCCGAAGGCTTCGCGAATGACTATATGAGCATTGTAATACCCAGGAACACTACTATTCCGGCTCTGCGCGAGCAAATTTATTCTACCTGCGGCGATTATCAGACGGAAGCAGAAATAGAGGTATATCAGGGGGAAAGCAGTTCGGTTTTTGACAACAGTTTCCTCGGCAGGTTTACGGTAGGAGGTATTCCGCCCAAAAAAGCAGGAAAAGAAAAAATAAGGGTAGGCTTTTCTTATGACATGAATGGTATTCTGTCTGTAAAAGCAACGATAGTGAGTACCGGTGAACAGGGGTCGATAGACATTGATATGAATAATGCGGATGTTGAAACAAAGCCGCAGATAGACTATGAAAAATGGAAGGAGGTCCCCGGGGCTTCTAAATACCGTTCTGTCATACGAAAGGCCGAGAAGCTTCTCGATAAGATTGACAGAGCACAGGATCCTGAAGTGTACGATGCACTTGAAATGGCGGTTAGAAATATAAAGAGTTCCATCATCTTGGAAGATGAAGCTTTCATAAAGGAGTGCGAGGAGCTCCTGCGTACAACTATTCGCATTATTGAGAAGGAAATTTAATTGTAACTGTTCAGAACGGACTCTGAACAGATACATTTGATAGTAACCGTTAAGAACGGGTTCTGAACAGATACATCTGATCTAAACCGGATGCATGTTTGCTTTAAGAGGAGACAGGTATGGATTATTATAAGACTCTGGGACTTGACAGCACGGCTTCACAGAGCGATATCAAGAAGGCTTACTTCAGGCTGATAAGGCAGCATTCTCCTGAAAATGATCCGGAGGGTTTCCGGAAGATAAGAGAGGCATACGAATATCTGAAAAAAGCTCTGGCCCAGGATGAAGGACCTTCATTTCCGCCTTTCAAAGAGCCAATTGCAAAGAGTTTTGCAGATCAGGTGACAGAAGCATACCGCTGCGGGGATTACAGGCTTGCCAGAGACACGGCGCAGGAGGGACATAAATATTTCCCGGACGATCTTTTTTTCCTTTACTGGCTTGTGATCACTCAGAGAAAGTGCGGAAATACGGGAAACGCTGTAAAAAATGCAGAAAAGCTGGTAAAGATGGATCCGGAGAACCGCTGGTTCTGGAGAGAATATGGAATATCTCTTAAAAAACGCGGTTTTATGAATAAAGCATACGGACCGCTGCGCAAGGCATATGAGATGGGGATCAGGGATCTGGACTTTGCAGCCCTGCTCTATGAGGAATATGAGGAATTCGGTGATTACCAAAAGGCAATGGAAGTTATCCTTGAGGTGCTTCGCAGAGAAACTAAATGGAACAGAGAAGAAGCTTTAAAGCTTCTGATTCTGTACAGGGAATTCATTGATGGTATGTATGATATGCCGGAATACCACAAGGAAATTCTTAACAGATACTGTTCTTTTGTAAAAGACTACCGCATGCAGCTTAAGGGGTTTACAGGCAGATGTATTGCCGGACTAAGAGAACTGTTTGACTGCTATGAAGGCGAGTTTAAGCAGGAGGAGAAGAAACAGCTTTATGAAGCTATCGATGTTCTTGAGTCTGATGCTGTGAACTCCGGGGATAAGGAAGAGCTTGATGAGCTGCGGCTGGATATTAATGGCTGGATGATAAACCATGATGACAGGCTCTGCTACGCTGTTAAGAATTGGAATTCATGCTACACGGTCTCTAATTCGACAATACACAGATATGTTAATATTGAGAGGAAGCTTTTTCTGCTGAAACAGAGGGAAGAGTTTCTGAAAGAGGAGGATATCTTAAAAAACGAGTATCCGGAGTTATACGAAGAAATGAAGGACATCCTTCCCATATTGAGGGATGAAGAAGAGTCCGCTGCGCTCAAAGATAAGCTTCTTCCGGAGCTGGCCAGAGCGTACGGGATGATCAAAGGCTTTACCTTCTTCGAGGTGTATCCGGACGAAAAAGAAAAGGCGTTTGGTACATTTATTGCCTCCGGTGATGAGACCTACAAACGCCAGAATAAAAAGATCGGCAGAAATGATCCATGTCCATGCGGGTCGGGAAAGAAATTCAAGAAATGTTGTATGGGGAAAGGAATCTATGACTGATGAATGTAAAAGAATTTGATCACAGCATTGTAAGAAATCCTGAGATTTTCAGGTATTTTCAGGGATGTTTACCTTCAGGGGAATTTGAACCGCCAAAATAAGACAGGGGACGGTTCTCTGTCTTATTTTGAAATGGACAGAATTACGGCCATAGGATATAATTGATGGCATCTCAATATTTATATTTTTCAGAAAGGAGACACGCGTATGATCGACCTTCAAAAAATGCCAAAGCTTGGATTTGGACTTATGAGACTCCCTATGAAAGACGAAAAGATTGACCATGAGCAGGTCTGCCGGATGGTGGATGCATATATGGATGCCGGGCTTACATATTTTGATACGGCTTATGTATATCATGGAGGTCTTTCTGAAGTTGAGGCCGGAGAAGCTATTGTTAAACGCTATCCAAGGGACAGCTTCACTCTTGCGACAAAGCTTCCGATATGGGAGATAAAAGAAATGGCTGACCGTGACCGGATCTTTGACGAGCAGCTTAAAAGAGCGGGTGTGGATTATTATGATTTCTACCTGCTGCATTCTGTAGAGGACGGGAATGCCGACAAATACGAAAAATTTGACTGCTTCAGCTGGGGCCTTCAGAAAAAGGCTGAAGGAAAGATCCGCCATTTTGGCTTCTCCTTCCATGGAAAACCGGAGCTGCTTGAGAAGGTTCTTGATGCGCATCCAGAGGTGGAGTTTGTTCAGATCCAGCTCAACTATCTCGACTGGAACAACCCGGTAGTGCAGTCCGGTGAGCTGTACCGTATTCTTAGTGAAAGAAATATCCCTATGGTCATCATGGAACCGGTAAAAGGTGGAACGCTTGCAGCACTCAGGCCGGAGCTTGAGGATAAGATGCACGCTGTTCAGCCTGAAAGATCCATTGCCTCCTGGGCGCTTCGCTTTGTGGGATCTCTTCCCGGAGTTATGACTATCCTTTCCGGAATGTCGACAGACGAACAGATGAAGGATAATCTGAACACCTTCAGGAGCTTTGAGCCTCTGTCAGAAGAAGAGAAGAAAGTGATAGAAGAAGTGACCCGGATAATGCTTGACATCCCGCAGATCGGATGCACCTCCTGCCGCTACTGCTGCGACGGATGTCCGATGGGAATAAGCATACCTGATGTTTTCAGCGCCATGAATACCATGACAGTCTATAACGAAGACTTCCGCCCGAGGGCATTCTACAAAGGACTTGTGGATTCCGGAATGGGAAGAGCATCCGACTGCATAGCCTGCGGCCAGTGCGAAGGCGTATGTCCCCAGCACCTGCCCGTGATAGAGCTGCTGCAGAAGGCTGCAGAGGTATTCGATAAATAGGCGAACACAGGTTGAACAAAGGGCCGTGAATAAAGGGCCGTGAATAAAGGGGACGGTTCTGTATGCTGACTCGTCAGCATATAGAACTGTCCCCTTTGTTACTTATTTCTTGATTTCCCGTTTACAATAACATTAAAAAACAAATAATAGAATGCATGTCTATCGATAATCAAATAGTAAGGTACAAAAAAACATTTTTATCATCGTCCGTGTTCTAAAAATATAGATAAACGTCATTGACATATACCCATATGGGGTATATTATAAACACATACCCCCTATGAGTATTTTTAGAAAGGATTTTGTTTATCGTGAATGATAGTTTATCCGTTCCGGAGCTCTGCTGTGAACGCACCAGGGTTCGAAGTGAGGAAGAAAAAAAGGCCCTTATCAGCCGTCTTAATCGTATTGAAGGCCAGGTAAGGGGAATAAAAGGCATGATTGAAAAAGACTCCTACTGTATAGACATTATAACGCAGGCCTCAGCCGCCGGCTCTGCTCTTGCCAGTTTTTCGCGGGAACTTCTCATTACGCACATCAGGAGCTGTGTTGCCGAAGATGTCCGCAGTGGAAATGACGATAAACTGGATGAACTGATCAGAACACTGCAAAAGCTGATGAAATAGACAGAGCACTGCATAATCTGATGAAACAGAAAATAATGGCATGGGCATGCTTAGTATTACTGAATGTTTTGCCCTGCACAGAAAGGTGATATTTACTATATGGAACAATATACTGTAACCGGCATGAGCTGTGCTGCGTGCCAGGCCCGTGTTGAGAAGGCTGTATCAAAGGTTCCCGGCGTTACGTCCTGCAGCGTAAGTCTCCTTACAAATTCTATGGGAATTGAAGGCACTGCTTCGCCTGACGACATCATCCGCGCTGTCACGGATGCCGGATATGGCGCATCCAAAAAAGGGGCTTCCGGAAAAGCTTCAACAGCGGCCTCGCTGTCTGAGCAGGAGGAAGCACTGAGGGATCACGAAACACCTGTACTTCGCAGGCGCCTTTTTGCTTCGCTGGCATTCCTGCTGGTGCTCATGTACATTTCCATGGGGCATATGATGTTCGGCTGGCCTTTGCCGGCTTTCTTTGATGACAACCATGTCGCGATGGGACTCGCCGAGCTTCTGCTGTCTGCCATAGTCATGGTCATCAACCAGAAGTTTTTTACAAGCGGCTATATAAGCCTTTTCCACGGCGCCCCGAACATGGATACCCTGATTGCCCTGGGCTCCTCGGCAGCCTTCGGCTATTCCACCTGCATGCTTTTTGCCATGACTCGTGCACAGACAGACGGCAATCTTGAAGCAGTCAAGGCCTATATGATGGAATTCTACTTTGAGTCTGCCGCCATGATACTATCCCTTATAACGGTCGGCAAAATGCTGGAAGCATACTCAAAGGGCAAAACAACGAATGCACTTAAGAGTCTTATGAAGCTTGCTCCCAAAACCGCCGTTGTCCTGCGGGATGGAGCCGAACAGGTCATACCTGTTGAGCAGGTTGCATCCGGGGATATTTTTCTTGTACGCCCGGGCGAAAACATTCCGGTTGATGGTGTTGTAATCGAGGGGGAGAGTGCTGTTAACGAATCCGCTCTTACAGGAGAAAGCATCCCTGTAGATAAAGCCCCGGGTTCCGAAGTATCTTCCGCAACACTTAATCAGTCCGGCTTTCTGAAATGCAGGGCTACCCGGGTAGGTGAAGACACAACTCTGTCGCAGATAATTCAGATGGTCAGCGATGCCGCTGCCACCAAAGCTCCGGTTGCAAGGCTGGCCGACAAGATCTCAGGCATTTTCGTGCCCGCCGTTATAAGTATCGCCCTTATCACGATAATCATATGGCTTCTTGTGGGCAGGCCTGTCGGCTTCGCCCTGGCACGCGGCATCTGTGTTCTTGTAGTCAGCTGCCCTTGCGCACTTGGGCTTGCAACACCGGTGGCGATCATGGTCGGCAATGGCGTTGGCGCAAAAAACGGAATACTGTTCAAGAACGCTGAAGCCCTGCAGGAAACAGGCAGTATACAGATCATCGCTCTTGACAAGACCGGCACCATTACAAAAGGCGAACCTTCGCTTACCGATATTATCCCCGCAGATGGTATCTCAGAGGACGAACTTCTCAGATACGCATATGCTCTTGAGAAAAAAAGCGAACATCCTCTCGCAAAAGCAGTAACCGGGTGGGCAGAGGCACATCTTACCGATGCCCTGCATAATACAGATGCGGACAGTTACTGCGGCAATACAGATGTTTACGGCAATACAGATACTTACGGCAATGCAAACGCTTATGGCAATGCGGTTTCAGGTAAACAGCTTTCTTCGGATATAACATATGCGGTTGATAATTTCAGGGCGCTTCCAGGGAACGGACTCTCTGGCACCATAGGAGACCGCAGGATATTCGGTGGAAATGCATCCTTTATAAGCACAAAAACCCGCATCCCATCCTCGCTGCTGTCAGAAGCACAGCGCCTGGGTGACGAGGGAAAAACTCCCCTCTTTTTTGCCCTTGATGACCGTTTTCTCGGTATAATAGCCGTAGCCGACACTATCAAGGAGGACAGCGCAGAGGCCATCCGTGCCCTTCAGAATATGGGAATACACGTGGTAATGCTGACCGGAGATAACGAGCGGACCGCCGAAGCAATAGGCCTCGCAGCGGGCGTAAATGAAGTGGTGTCCGGCGTTTTGCCTGATGGCAAGGAGGAAGTTGTACGAAAACTCTCACAATACGGAAAAACCGCCATGGTCGGTGACGGAATAAACGATGCGCCGGCTCTCACAAGGGCAGACATCGGTATTGCCATCGGAGCCGGGACAGATGTAGCTATAGATGCAGCGGATATTGTTCTGATGAAAAGTTCACTTCGCGATGTCGCCGCAGCGGTGCGTCTATCAAGGCATACATATAAAAACATTCTGGAAAATCTTTTCTGGGCGCTGATTTACAACACATTGCTGATTCCGACCGCTGCCGGTGCATACGTAAAGCTTCTCGGCATAACCATGAACCCGATGCTCGGCGCAGCAGCCATGAGCCTCTCAAGCTTCTGCGTTGTAACAAATGCCCTCCGCCTGAATCTTCTGGATATACACGATTCCTCGAAAGACAGGCCATCCAGAAAAGTACAGCCATTATCAGCCGATCAGAAGCTGCTAACGGAATATAAAGAAGAAACGAAACTGAAAGGAGCTGCCATGAACAAAACACTTAAGATCGAAGGAATGATGTGCCCCCACTGTGAAGCTACCGTCAAAAAGGCCCTCGAAGCCCTTGACTTCGTAGAAAGCGCAGCAGTAAGCCACGAAGCCGGAACCGCTGTAGTAACCCTGAATGGCCCGGCCGAAGACGCTGTACTCATAAAAGCAGTTGAAGACAAAGACTACAAAGTGCTTGGTGTAGAGTAAGTTGAACACAGGGGCTGTGAAAAAAGTCCTGCTTTTTTCACAGCCCCTGTGTTTTTTCCTTTATCCAACAGATCCGAACACATCAACATGCTCTATATTCTGATACTCCTCCTCTTTGGCAAATCGGAGAGAATCAAGTATATCTGCCATCTCTTTTTCAATAGCGTCATTCTCTATAATATAGTGCAGATCATAGATGTCCTGAGTTGCTCCTTTGGAGCCTGTAAATGTCAGAGCCAGAACAAAGGTATGCTCTGAGCCTGAGATTCCATAGATATGCGAGAAGGTTCCACCGGTATCATCCTTGATATAATAAACTCCCGTGCTCACTCCATTACAAACATCAAATCCGGCAGGTTTTTTCTGCTCCATTGCCATAAAGACGCCTTCGGGGAAAGCGGGATCCTTTTCCTGATAATATTCTTTTGCCTTGTCAATAGTATACAAAGCAAGATTTTCCGGCATTCCCTCAGTATAGTCCAGAATAGCGAATGTCCATGTACCCTGTGTGTCAGATTTGCTGATTTCCGGATACCCGTCTCTCATCTTATAAGAATAATCATTACTGTTCCATGAATAAGCAAGGGTATCTGACACGAAGCTGTTTCGTCCATCGTCCATAAGACGGACGTCTCCTGCTTCATCCGGTGAAGAAACATTTGCAGTTCCTTCAATAGAACTCGGCAGATCTGTAGCATCCTGATATTCCGGGGCAGATGTCTTTTCCAGTCCTTGTCCCCATGCAGGTGTACTGCCAAATAATGCCGAAGCCGAAATTAATAAAAAGCCTCTGATAAAATGTTTTTTTCTGATACTCATTTTCCTTTTATCCTTTCTTCCGTGTCGATTTAGCTCATCTGTTAATGGGCTGATAAGAAAATGTATTGATAATATGTAACTGTTGATCGATTCTTAGAATCAACTGTATATCATGATATCACACATCATTTGCAAATTTGTACAAATCCCGGCTTATCGCCTGTTATCAAACTTTTACTGGCAGGTGGTGTTTTTTCAGGATACGTTGTATATAAAACGAAAATATGCACAGATGATAAGAACAAATCAGCAATCAGAGTCTCTTATAATGTGATCATAAAGCATAAGGGAAAGCTGCTGCGGGTAAATATTTAAGCAGTTAAGAAAACACCATAGATGTGAAAATTCTGACTTCACAGGTAAATCTGTTTTGACCGGATCTATACAGGTGCTTGAAGGATGGTTTTTTACGGGAAATGGTACACCGGATGGGAAAGAAGGGTATGAAAATGAAGAAATGGAAAAGGTTAGCACTCGCTGTATCAGGATTATTTATCATTACAGGAGCATTGAACGTGCACGCGGGAGAATATGAAGATGCCTTGAGGGCATATGCGGATTTTGTCAGATCAGATGCCTTTTTCAGTGCATTTTCTCTCTTTGATATTAACGGAGACGGTGTACCTGAACTGAAAGTCTCAGGAAGTATAGGATATGGGTTTTATACATTCTTTGGCGGACAGGTTCAGGATGCAGGATTTGCTGGAAAGGCATTGCTGGAGGCATGCTGGCCGGAAACTGGTCTCGTAAGGTATTTCCGTGGATACAAACAGGGATATGCATGGACTCAGTATTATGTACTGGAAGGAGGCCGGCTGCAGAAGTTATGCTTTGATACTGACGGTGTGGAATTTGAGGACGGATGGGGAAATTCGATCAGCGAGCAGGAATATTATGATATTCTTGAACAATATCAGGTCGGATCGTGGTATGAGCCATTTACAGAGTGGCACGACATTACTCCGGAAAATATCAACACATATCTGAACCCCGGGAATAATGGCAGTGGAGAAGATTATACCGCATATGGATCTGAAACTTCAGTATCCGGGAACGGCGGTTATGAAACGAATTCATTCAACGGGGAATATCTGCTCCCTCAGAGCAGCACCCGTTATCTGACAGAGGATGACATTGCTGGATTTTCGTTACAGGAACTCTGTTATGCAAGGAATGAAATTGCGGCCAGATATGGCAGGAAATTTGTAAGTCCTGAACTTACACAATACTTCAGCACCAGATCATGGTACGTTCCAACGATGGAAGCAGATTACTACAACAGCTTGCTGCCGGGGCTTCTCAATGAATATGAGAACTGGAATTCGGAATGGCTTCTCAGCCAGGAAAAAAATTCAGCCCATCCAAACGGCTATGCGCTTGATCAGTCAGGATATGACATTACAAATGTGAGGACTTTCTGGGGCACGTATGCGCAGCCCCAGGGAGATATAACTGATCCCTCGTTGGGGAATGACATTCCGCAGATAAAGACAGAAATTGGTCAGTTCAGCAGCTGCAAAGGAAGTTCCGGCACTCAGGATCTGAACGGGGACGGTATTTCTGAATCGATAACTCTTAGCATCAGAGACGATGGTTCCTGGAATGTACCATGCCAGGTTACTGTCAATGGGATAAGTTCGGAAATCATTTATTGTGAAAATCCGGCACAGGAGTTCTATCTTGTCAGCTTTGATGGAAGAAGGGTATACATTGTCATTTATGACGAAGGTCCAAGTGATGATCCACTGAGCACTTTCTTTTTGTATACAGGAAGTGAGATCCTGACAGCCGGGCAGATCGATGATTATCCATCCGGGATGTCCTGGGACGGCAGCAATATTATTTCCAGAAGGAAATGCCATTTGTTCAGCACATTCGGTTATTATATGAAATGGGGGATCGGGGAAAATGGAATGATTTATGAGGCTGCACAAGATTATTATAATGCGGATACAACATATCCCTCGAATATTTCCAATAAAGCTCTGGTGCCGGTTGTTCTATATACGGAGAGAGATACAGGAGCTGCTTCTTTCTATATGGATCCTCAGGAATTTACGATTAAAGCAACGGACGGGGTCCGCTGGGTGTATCTGGTCGGGACTGACGGAATAACGGAAGGATGGTTCAATGCGGGCGATTATGACAACTTGAACGGATTATTCCAGCTGGCATGGGCGGATTGAGAAATAAACAGGCAAAATGACAGATTTTTCCACAGCCCCTATATTCAGGCGTTAAAACATAATCCCCTTTATCGCATCCTTAAATGCGGTTAGGGGGATTGTTTTTTCAATATATGTCAGTTGCTTTTTTGGTATTTAACAAGTTCAGCCTGTAATTTACGGACCTCTTCTTCTGCGGCCGCTGCTCTGGCGGTTGCTTCTTCAACTTCTGTGCGGGCTTTGTCGGCTTCGGCCTTAGCTTCCATGCGGGCTTTGTCGACTTCAGCCTTAGCATCCGCGCGAGCCTTATCAATTTCCGCCTGAGCTTCTGCCCGAACCTCCGCCACGGCCTCCTCGCGTTCTAACTTGATATATTCACCCCAGGTCATATAAGCCTCCCTGACGGATCGATCCGTCTTGATATAATCAATTCCTCTCTGAATTTCCCTGAGCCCTGAATTTACCGCTTTTTCAGGAGTGGTTTCTTTCATATACGCCATGAGCTCTTTTATATCCTGAGCGGGATCGCCTGCTTTTCCATTAACATACAAGAACAATGTGGTGGCACCGTCATTATACGGATAATCGGGAACCTCTAAAATCTGAGTCCTGGCGGTGTAAACCATTCGATCTGCATCGAACGGGTCAAAAGAAGTGATAAATATCACCCATGTATTCGGCAGACTGATGTACGATTCGCTGGTCTCAAGAAGCTTTCCGTCCATCCGGGAATGATAAAAGCGAGATCTTTTCGGGAGCATCGGCTTTCCCGCCCGCTTGTTTTCGGGTTCGATATCAAAAATATCTCCCTTCGAAACATCCGCATGTTCTTCTTCGACATAAGCATCCAGCCGGATCCCGTGAAGATTGGTGTCTTCCGAGGGAAAGACTTTTTCGACATGAACTTTGCTGACATGAACATCACGGCCGATGATTGTGCTCAGCATGATTTCAGCGGTTCTCGGTCCATACTCCTCGTGTTCAAGTAACTTGATAAACAGGAAATTGTCAATAAGGTTAAGTTCGGAAAGCTGGCGTCTTTTTTGATCCATAATTGTACCTCCTACGGTTGTGATGGTATACCGGGGAGAAACAATTAAGGCGTAAGACACAAGGCTTTCCCGCCTGAGATTTCCGGCTCTCCCCGGCATGTAAGTAAAAAGAGTGCATACGGGGAAAATTGCTTGAACAAGCTAAGAAATCCCAGATATGTTGCCTATTATTTTAAATTAAAGAGGGTGGAAAGTCAAGATTCTGTGTTACTATTCACGGTCTGGCCGCATTCGGTTGTTAAACCCACGATGGGTAGGGAACCCTAAGACAGCTGTCCGGCATATATTGCCCTCTCTTTTTTGAAAATACAGATAACACTCCCATTCCTGTGTTCCGGTTGCAGAGATATATATATGATGTTATAATGTCAACCATATTAAAAAGGTAATAAAACTGCACCGAAACAATAACCGTATCGTTCATCGCCAATGACGCCTGCAGAAGAGGGTTTTAGACGAATTTTTATGTGCCTGTAGATGAATATGGTTCGGTTAATTCAGTATTGAAGCACGGTGATGGAATTCAGGAGGACGTAATGCGTTTTGTTATACAGGTGGTATCCCGGGCGGATGTGCGCATCAATGGGGAGATAAAAGGTGAGATCGGCAAGGGTCTGCTTGTCCTGGTCGGTATTGGACGTGAAGATGACAGGGAGACGGCGGACATGATGATTCGCAAGCTGACAGGCCTTCGTATATTTGAGGATGCAGAGGGAAAAACAAATCTTTCTCTTGCAGATGTGAACGGGGAGCTTCTTATGATTTCACAGTTCACACTCTATGCAGACTGCAGGCGGGGAAACCGGCCGGGGTTCTTTTATGCGGGTGAACCTGAGATGGCGAATGAATTATATGAATATATCCTTGAGAAATGTTCTGAACAGGTTCCGGTTGTGGAAAGTGGAGTTTTCGGTGCCGACATGAAGGTTACGCTTACAAACGATGGCCCGTTCACGATCATACTGGATTCAGAGGAGCTTAAAAAGAAACGGTGACGGATTCAGAAGAAATACTGTGAAGAAAGATGTGAAAGCAGACTTTTTTCACATGCACAGTCGGATTTGCGAGACTTGTATTCAGAGGGAGATTCTGAAAATGCCAAGACAGGAAAACAAGATGGGCACCATGCCCGTAAAAAAACTTATCATTACCATGTCGCTTCCTATGATGGTTTCCATGCTGGTTCAGGCTCTTTATAATGTAGTAGACAGCATTTATGTATCGAGGATAAGTGAAGCGGCGCTTACATCAGTAACAATGGCCTTTCCGCTGCAGAACCTGATGATAGCACTGGGAAGCGGTACCGGAGTCGGTATAAATGCGCTTTTATCGAGGTCTCTTGGAGAGAAGAGATATGACCAGTCGGATGCGGCTGCCGGCAACGGACTGCTGCTTACGGCCTTAAATTACCTGGTTTTTCTGATTGCAGGGCTTGTAGTGGCGGCGCCTTTCATACATACGCAGACTTCCGACCCGGGAATTGCATCAGATGGCATCATATATCTGCGCATAGTCTGCTGTATGAGCCTGGGGTTGTTTTTCCAGATGACCTTTGAGAGGCTGCTTCAGTCTACCGGGAGAACTTTTTACAGCATGATATCCCAGCTTTCCGGAGCTGTGATCAATATCATACTTGATCCGATCCTTATATTCGGAATGCTTGGAATGCCGCGCATGGGCGTAGCCGGCGCTGCCCTGGCGACCGTTATCGGGCAGTTCTGCGCAGCTGTCATAGGCTTGTTTCTGAACGTCAAAAAGAATAAGGATATTCATTTTTCGTTTAAAAATGTACTTTCGCCGGACGGCAGAGTGATCAGTGAGATTTACAAAGTCGCGGTTCCATCAATCCTGATGATATCCATCGGTTCGATAATGACTTACCTTATGAACCTGATCCTTACAGCGTTCTCTGCCACTGCAATAGCAGTTTTCGGAGTGTATTTCAGGCTTCAGAGTTTTGTTTTCATGCCGGTCTTCGGGCTGAACAACGGGCTTATCCCTGTGATCGCCTATAATTATGGAGCAAGGAACAAATCCAGGATACTGGAGAGCCTGAAATTTGCCATGACACTGGCTGTATCCATTATGACCATGGGTACGATTATATTCGAGCTGTTCCCCGGCCTGCTTTTGAGAATGTTTGACGCTTCCGAAGAAATGCTGAGGATAGGGATTCCGGCTCTTAGGATCATCTGCCTGTCATTTCCGATCGCCGGAGCCTGTATTGCCATGGGATCAGTTTTTCAGGCATTTTCCAGAAGCTTTTATTCACTGATAGTTTCGGTCGGAAGGCAGCTGGTAGTGCTGATTCCTGTAGCTTTCCTGCTTTCAAAGCTTGGAAATATCAATCTCGTATGGGTGGCGTTTCCGATAGCAGAGATCGTTTCCGGAATGATCTCGGTATATTGTTTCCGAAAGGTCTACAAAGAGATTATTGTTCCGATGTGAAGTTATTCACGGCCGTAAGGAAATATACTCTGCTCTGCCATGCTTGCATGAGCAGAGCAGAGTATATTTCCTTACGGCCGTGAACAGTAACATGTGAATAACGAGAAATAAAAAAAATAAAAATAATGCTTGCATTTTAAAACAGCATGTTATATAATACCTCTTGTCGCAAGCGCGATGAGGTATATAGGGCTATCGCCAAACGGTAAGGCAACGGACTCTGACTCCGTCAGTTGGAGGTTCGAATCCTCCTAGCCCTGCTTGAGAAGGAGCTTCATGTGAAGCTCCTTTTTTTGTGCTGTGCAGATAAATACCAGCCAAGAAAGACAGGGGACGGTTCTCTGTCTTATGAAAATAAGACAGAGAACCGTCCCCTGTCTTACAAAAAGGGCTGTGAAAAAACTTTCACAGCCCCGAAAGAGTATATTCTAGATATTCAGATAAACGATCTTACTGTATTCGCTGTAATATGTTCCGCGTGCGGCGTTTGTCTTGAAGCATCTGATGCGGAATGCGTATCTATGTCCTGATGCAAACCCGCTTAAAAGCTGATGCACATTTTTGGTCTGTGGGCATTTCTTCCAGTCCAGAGTACCTTCGGCAAGAGTATACTGTACCTCGTATCCATGGCATGGAACAGCGCCCCACTGAACGGACACGGTTCCGTCAGTCACCAGGACTGCTTTTGGATCTGCAGGAGGATTAAGGCGGTAGATCGCGACGCCCTTCGCATCATAGGTCGAGGTACTGCTGCCTTTTTTAGCGGCAACTGAATAGATGTAGCCTTCGCCGTAATTCTCCTTTACAGAAGTGTCAGTGTACATAAGCCTGCCTGAGCTCATTGCTGTAAACTCGGATGAGGTTGCGCTGATAGTACGGATAGGACTCCAGGCGCCTTTGTATTTGCGGTAGATCACGTAATAGTTTGCGCCGGTGACCTTGTAGAAGACAACCCCGATGCCTTTTACTCCGTTATATGCTGCAACAAGCTTGGGCTGCGCCACCCCGCCTGATGTGACAGTGACGATCTTATACTGAAGGCTCTTGGTCCCGGTATAGATATCCTTGAATTTGACCGTGACGTAATAAGTACCGACATACTTGCTCTGGCTATTGGAATATACCAGATCGTAGTACTGTGAGCTTATTGCTTTTCCTGCGCTGTCCTTTACAACGGCCAGAGGCTTCTGGACGGCATTGTTGAAGAAAAACTGGTTCACATTGAGGGCCACGGACTGAATCTTGTTGATCCTGCGAGTTGACTTGATGTTGCCGCAGGTACTGCAGGTCGTCTGATACTGTCCATCTATTCCGATAGATGCCTTTTTCACCAGAGATTCATGATAGTCATGGGTATGTACGTAACGGTATGCATCAAATCCGAGTGTTGTCAGAGCAACATGCGGATAGATCAGAAGCAGATCGTTCCATTTCTTGAAGGCAGCCTGCAAAAACGTATTGATGTTCTTAGAGACGACTGATGAGGAGCCTGCCTCAGGAAGAAGCTTGTTGAACGTGACCGGCAGCTGCTCCGTACCCCTGTATCCGTCTGGGTTGGAAAAATCTATTTCAGCATCTACATATGTTGTTGTGGTATCGTATTTGTCAATGTGATAACCTGATTTTACTATATCCTCGCGGCCATAGGGAAGCGTTACATAAAGCTGTACCGTAAAAGTATCCTCGTCAATATCGACCCAGGTGGTCTGATAAAAAAGAAACTCGTTTCTTGCCTGTGAGTAGCAGATCTCCCAGACGACTTCGTTTCCATCCACTGTTTCCTGCCAGGTAAGAGCATAGGTTCCTTCTTCATCTACTTCGCCGTTTGCTTTGATATAGGTGCGGAGCCTTTCGGAAACATAGTTCCGTGTCATCTGGCTGTAACCTGCCATATGGATATCACCGTCTGCCATCGTAAAATGGGCAGTCAATGACGCGGCAGCAGACGCAGCCAGAGCGGAGGCTTTCTCTACAGGGGAAGTATCATCGCTTTCAGCTGTCAGAAGATCCTCATCATCCTGAGCTTCTTCCTGTATATCAGCGTTGTCTTTATCAGGTACTTCCTCATCACTTTCATCACTGAGAACTATATCTGTTTCAGCGGCCGGGGCCTCATCTGCAGAAACAGTAATATCTTCCAGGGTCTCCTCTGTGAATTCGTCGTCCGGTATAAGAGGATCGCTGTCTTCATATATCAGAGATTCTTCTTCATTGAGAAATTCCCCTTCGGAAAGCTCTGAGGAGGAGTGTTCCGGATAAACGAGGTCGTCCTCTGCTGTGTACAGCCCGGTTTCTATGTCCTGGTTTTCTGGTTCAAAAGCATCAGCTGTGTAACCTGAAGCATCGGTATCTTCAGCCACGATGCCATCTGCGACAGGTTCCGGAGCAGAAAGGTCGACAGATGCGTCATCCATCTGTGCGGTGCCGGTGAAGGCGGAAGCTGTTACGTCAGCGGTATCCGAAAGCTCTGCTGCAGATACGGCTGTAACAGGCACTGTTCCCTGAAAGATAAGAGCGCCTGAGATAAACAGTGACAGAAATCTTTTTCTCATGATTATCCCCCCTCCTTATGTGTAACTGGCGATTCCGGTGACAGATTTTAGGTTCTGCTGTAAATCACCGTATATATTCTTTATTATATCTTTAATAGTAAAAATTGTCTACTGGGTTTTAAAAAACACATCACAAGTAAGACAGGGGACGGTTCCAATGTCATTTAGTTAGTGTTATAGATTGGAATTTTTGGTACTATGGTATCGAAAAAATTTTGGCGAGTCGGACGCTGTAGGGGGAGGACTGACCATATGTACGGAACCGCGGCCTCTGGCAGAGAAAATGCTGCGTCGCCTATTAGCCCTTCCTTCGGCAAACTCGCAAAAAGCGCTCAGACAGTGCCGAAGGAAGG
>JAFUCO010000036.1 GCA_017459635.1 Blautia sp.
CATGGTATAAGCCTCCTGATTCTATATGGTTTTGACCTAATTCCATTATAGCATATTTGGGAAGCTTATACCTTTTTTATTTAACAATCATTAGGAAATTTCAATGTTTTACGTAACTATTAGGTTGCGAAGTATGAGTAATATTCTTTTCAAATCCCCTGACCCAGCAGGAGCCTATCCCTTCATCCCAGGCAGCAAGCATCATATGAGTTATGACGATCACCGCATCGGTTACGGCGCAATTATGTCCATCCACTCCAGTCCATGCATCGTCAAAGTCTGCACAGATCAGAAGAACCGTCGGGGCATTAAATGCATAACGCGTCAGGCTGCGTACTTTTTCGATCGCCTCAGGACTTTGAAGCACAAATATCCTTTGCGGCTGGCGGTTCGCGCCGGTGGGAGCAATCTGCCCGGCCCGCAGAATCCGTTCAAGCTTGTCTTCCTCGATTTCTCTTTCTTCAAATTTTCTCACCGAATACCTGCTTTCTGCCAGCTCAAAAAAAGTGTTCATACTTAATTTCTCCTCATTTTCAAAACAAGCTGCCTTTACAGACAAGACAACAACCGAATATATATCCGTTTCTTTCGTCATCATATTCATTCAAAATAAGCTGCTTTTACAGCCTGAAACAGCAGCCGAACACAAATCAGTCTCTTTCATTATCATATTCATTCAAAATAAGCTGCTCTTGCAGCCGAGAACAGTAACCGAACATATATCCGTTTCTTTCATCATCATATTTATTATACATTATAAACGATAATTGTGTATATAAATCTTTCCTTGACTTTCCTTTATCAACCTTCTATTCTGAAAATGCAGACCCCGGATCATTATGCATTACATCAAAGTATAATGTATCCGTAACGGCAAACGCAAAACAGGTCTCAGCAAAATCGAACAGGAGAATTTCCGTAAATGTCACAAAAAGCAAGCATAAAAACAATTGCAGAGCTTTCCGGAGTATCTGTCGCTACAGTATCACGTATAATCAACCAGAACGGACGCTTTTCAGCTGAAACAGAAGCCCGCGTCCGCAAGATAATGGATGATCTCAATTATTATCCTAATACTGTAGCCAAAAGCCTCCGGCAAAAGCATTCTATGGTTATCGGAATTATTGTTCCGGATATAACAAACACACATTTTTCCAGACTGATTCTTGAAATTGAGAATTACCTTTTTCAGTATGGATATTCTATTCTGATATGCAACACCAACGAGGATGAAAATCTCGAACAACGGCATCTGGATACGCTTATCTCGCAGAGAGTAAGCGGTATACTTTGTCTTACAGGAAGACGTCACATCATACCGGTAAACATCCCTGTTGTCTATCTGGACCGTCGTCCTGAGGGGTATATTGAAAAAGAAGATTATCTTGTAGAATCCGATAACCTGATGGGCGGCTGCCTTGCTGCCCGTTCACTGATCGAATCAGGATGCCGCAGCATCGGTATAGTTTACGCGCCTACAGTTGATATAAACCATAATATGCGATGCGAAGGGGCGGCGCAGATGATCACAGAAGCCGGTCTGGTCCCTGCATATATAAAGGCGCAGCGTGTGTCTGCCCCTATTGCCACAGATGCAGTCATGGATTATTTTAAAAACAACCCTTCCCCGGATGGTCTTGTGTGTACAAATGATCTGCTGGCAGTCGGTGCATTTCTGGCACTTATGGAACTCGGAATATCTGTCCCCGGAAAAGTAAAGATCACAGGGTATGACGACTCTCCTCTGGCCGGTGTCTATAGCCCTTCCCTTACCAGCATACATCAGGATGCAAAAGCAATGTCAAAATGTGCAGCCGATATGATCCTTAAGATGATCGATGGTCTGCCCCCGGCAAAATCACATGAAATAATACCGGTACGGCTCATCTCACGAGAAACCACCGCCTAAGGCTGAACGCAGTAAGGCAGAGAATCGTTCCCTGTCTTATGACGAGGATGTAACACAGTAAAACCTCTTTATAACAGGAGGGATCATTATGCATGATAAAAACAGGGACTACAAGATCATATTCCGGACGGATACCGTTGAGAATGCTCATCTTCATCAGGAAATTGAATTCCTGTATGTTATAGAAGGAACTCTGCAGATTCAGCTATTCGATCAGCATTATATATTGAAGCCGGAAGATTTTCTGATGATCAACAGCAACCACAGGCATTCCTGGACCGGAACAGGATCAACAGCCGTCTGCATTCTTCATTTTGATCATTCCATGATGGCGGAGAATCTGAATAAGAAACTGCTTCTGTTCCACTGTAACAGTACACTGGAGGAAGATGAGCGATACCGGTATATAAGGGATCTCATGAGCCAGTTTCTCAGCGAGTGTGCTGTCAACGAAAACCCGGCCTCTTTCCGAAAAAAAAGTCTGATCTATGATCTTCTGGACTATCTGATCCACAATTTTATCGTAGATAAAACGACAGACATCCCTGGCAGCAATGATCTCCGCATTGAAAAAATGCTTCAATACATCAATGACAATTACAACAGTTCCCTTTCTCTGCAGGAACTCGCGGGATCGATGTATATGGCGCCGTCTACATTGTCGCGATTTTTTAAGAGGACAGCCGGCGTCAATTTTCTGGACTATGTGAATCAGCTGCGGCTACATTATGCCCTCGAAGATTTATGCTACACCAGCAATCCCATCACCTGGATTGCAGAAACCCATGGGTTCTCAAATGCTTCTGCTTTCAGCAGGATTTTCAGGGAAGAGTACGGTGAATCACCGGCCTCCTACCGAAAGAAATTCGGCACAAGGAAAAGGCAGGAAGAAAAAGAGAACAACGATACAAAAAGGTACCTGAAAAAATACAGAGAACAAAACCCGGCAAGATCATCAGAAAACCATAAAAGAGACATGATCCGTATCGAATGCAGTACGCAGGATTTCAATGAGTGGAATAATCCATGGAGCAAATCGATAAATCTCGGCAATGCTGCTGAATTGCTGAATTCAATTACCCGCAAACAGATCAGGAAGGCCAGGGAAGAGATTGGATTTGATTCCGGACAGATTGAGACTTTATTCTCGGACCGGATGATGTTTCGTCAGGGACACAGCCATCATATCTCAAACTATGCCTATCTTGATATAGTACTGGATTTTCTGGTAAGCCTCGGCATACATCCTCTGATCAACCTGGACAACAGGGGTGCCGTGATCATGCAGGATGTAAATCATATTATATATGAAACGCCGGATGAACCCATTTTTGAGGATCTGGACGAACTGCTTTCCATACTGGAGGAATTTCTGCATCATGTTGTTTATCGTTATGGGATGAAAGAGGTTTCCTGCTGGGCGTTCAATTGCTGGTACCATTCACACAACAGGTCATTTATGGGTATTCCGACAGAGGATTATGTGCTCACCTTCGAAAAAATATACCGGAAAATCAAATCGGTGATTCCAGAAGCGAAGGTAGGAGGATGGGGGATCAATTCTACAGACAGGTCCAACACGCATTTTACCGGTATTATGGAACGATGGTCAAAATCGGATGTTCGGCCGGACTTTATTTCCCTGTATTTGTTTCCTTATATGATGATCGAAATCGATGAAACGAATATGGATCATAAACGCCTTTTGAACAATACAGAATATTATTCGAAAACAGTGAATAACTGCAGGAAAAAGATGAATGAATGCGGATTTGGGGAGGTTCCGATCTATGTGGTCGAATGGAATACCAGTATTTCCAAGCGGAATTACTACAACGAAACCTGCGGAAAAGCGGCTCATATACTGCAGACGATCGCCCTGCTGAATATCAGGGTAGACTACGCTGCATACCAGGAGCTGACAGATCTGTCCGGTGTCTATAGTGACAAGTCGGATTATCTGTTCGGAGGATGGGGCCTCATGAACATTCATGGCGCAAGAAAACCGGTGTATTATGCACTGATGTTCCTGAATCAGATGTACTCACAGCTTCTCCTGAAGGACGCACATTCCATCATATCCACAAATGGGAAAGGATCCTATACGATCCTCTGCTTTAATGCAAAGCGCCTGAACTACAGTTATTACCAGAAAAACGAGGGTGATATTCGCGCAGAAGAAATCGAGCAGATATTTGAAAACAAAAAAGAACTGGAGATTACTTTCTGCCTGAATCATGTTGAAAACGGCACCTACCATATCAAGGAATATCGTGTACAGCCTGACAGAGGCAGTGTACTTTATGAGTGGAAACGCCTGGGACTTCGGGAATCTCTTGACCATGAAGATTTTTCCTACCTGAAAAAGATCTCAGTCCCTACAAACCGCCACAGACATGTCAATGTAACACAGGAAAAGCTGATCCTGCTTCAGACCCTGGAGGGAAATGAAATCAGACTGATTAAGATAACAAAATAACAGATTCAGAAAAACTGCTGCCATTTCGGCAGCGGTTTTTTTTTGTTCATAGTGTACCTGACTCATAATGATCAATGTTGGATTGCCAAAATGCAAAAATCGAGTAGTTTCTGATCGATTATTTTACGCTCAACCGATCAATTAACAAAAAAAGGAATTTTACCGTCTTTTTTTGAACAAAATCCGAACGGTTTCGATGGAAAAATTAAAGTATATTACATATAAGATGAATCGAAGGAGGGATCAGAAAAATGGAGACGAAATCAGAAAGGAAAGCCGGAAAGCTGTTATCCGGGAAGCAGGTTCTTTGGGATGTGATTCTGGTAACTGCGGCTTCTCTGACACTGCTTTTGCTGCCGTTCGCACACTACCGCTACAAAAAAGCCGATCACATGATCAGCGGACTTCAGTTTCTCACCAGAACACAGCTGCAGAATGGAGAAGTTACTCTCGAACCGAATCTGTTTATCCTTATAGCTGCAGGCTTAAGCATTGCGGTTATTCTGCTTGCTTTGCTTTTTCCGAAGATCAAAAAGATAAAGGTCAGAGGGATCCTGCTTTGTATTCTGCCTTTTGTGCAGGTGATAGTTACGGTATTGTTTGTATCCGGAATCGAAACAACTCTGTCCGATGTAAAAAAGCCCGGGATTTCATACGGTGCTGCTGTTGAGCTGGTATTGTACATTCTTCTGATCATACGGGGATTACAGATCCTGTATACAAACAAGGTATTGTCCATGCTGGACTTCATGATCCTTCCGGGAGCCTTATACCTGTTCATTAACAATTACTGCCCAATGGCAGGGCTTGCACTGGCCTTCAAGAAGATAGACTATTCCCTCGGCTTTCTGAAAAGCCCCTGGGTCGGGTTCGAGAATTTCAAATACCTGTTCTCCACATCAGACGCTTTTGTAATGACCCGGAACACGATCCTTTACAATGTGGCCTTCATCATTATCGGTAATGCGATGGGAATTCTTGTAGGGCTTTTTCTCAGCGAGCTGTTCAGCTCAAAGCTGCAGAAGTTTTTCCAGACTGCGATCCTGCTGCCACAGATGATTTCGTACATTATTGTAGCTTATATCGTTTTTGCATTTCTCAGCAACGAAGCCGGAATGATCACAAAGGCAATAGCAGCCAACGGAACGATGGTCAATTTTTACAATACGCCCAAATACTGGCCGTTCATCATTATTCTGGTAAATACCTGGAAAGGCCTGGGATACTCCGCGGTGATGTACCTGGCGGCAATCCTCGGGATCGACAAGAATCTGTATGAAGCCGCCTATGTAGACGGAGCCACCCGAAAGCAGCGGATATTCCGTATCACGATGCCTCTTTTAAAGCCGACCATAATCACATTGTTCACCATGCAGGTGGGAAGAATCTTCTTCTCGGATTTCGGTCTCTTTTTCCAGGTACCGATGAATTCCGGAGCATTGTATTCCACGACACAGACGATCGATACCTTTGTTTACAGGGCTCTGCTCCAGCAAAACAGTCTGTCTATGTCATCTGCAGCAGGTTTGTATCAGTCCGTCGTAGGTTTTGTAGTCGTCCTTCTTGCCAATACTCTGATCCGTAGGATGGACAGCGAAAATGCACTGTTTTAAAGGAGGGTATGAAATGGAATCCGGTGTAAAAGGAAAAAGTGAGATCACGTTTCAGATCATAGCCTGTATCGTGTTGGGCATTGTTTCTCTGGCAGCGATCATACCGTTCATCCTTCTGATCGTCTCCTCCTTTACAGATGAACAGTCCCTGCTCAGGGATGGATATTCTCTGTTCACCAAGGACTGGAGTCTGGACGCATATACGTATCTGTTTAAAGCAAACATCTCACAGATTGCAAGATCCTATGGAATCACTCTGATCGTAACGCTGTTCGGGACATTGGTCAATCTCTTTCTCACGGTGCTGACAGGATATGTCCTCTTCAGAAAAGACTATGCACATCGAAAAGGGATGACCTTTTATGTATTCTTTACAATGCTCTTCAATGGAGGGCTTGTGCCGTCCTACATCATGTGGACACAGGTTTTTCACATGAAAAACTCTTTCCTTGCATTGCTCCTGCCTTCTCTGCTGATGAGCGGATTTATGGTCATGCTGGTAAAAAGCAATCTTCAAACGACCATTCACCCGGCTCTCCTTGAGGCCGCAAAGATCGACGGAGCCGGGGAATGGACGATTTTCTTTAAGGTCGTAGTTCCGCTCTCCACACCGATCATGGCAACAGTAGGCCTGATGGCGGCGCTCGGTTACTGGAATGACTGGACCAACGGACTGTACTATATTTCCGATGCAAAACTGTTCAGTATCCAGCAGCTGCTGAACAATATCCTGACCAATGCGAAAGCCCTCCAGTCCATGGGCTCTGCGGCAGTCGTAACACAGGCTCTGCCAAGCACCAGCATCCGGATGGCCATCGCTGTAATCGGTATCATACCGATCCTATGTCTCTATCCTTTTTTCCAGAGGTATTTTGTCAAAGGAATTTCGATGGGCGGTGTAAAGGAATAATAGTACCTGTTCAGGTTCTGAACAGATTCTGATAATAATCAAATGAACTTTATTAACAATCATATAACAAAGGAGGAACGTAACAATGAAAAAAACAGGAATCATGGCTTTACTGCTGGCAGGAACTTTGGCTGTCTTACCGCTTACTGCCTGGGGCGCAGAAGAAGAGTATCCGGAGTGGGATGATGATCCTGCAGAAGTCACCTGGTACATGTGGAATTTAGGTGGAACTGCAACTCCGGAAGGAATTGAAGCAGTTGAAGAAGCCCTGAATGAAATTACCCTTCCCAAGATCAATGTTGAAGTAGATCTGGAAATACTTGAGATGGGGACATACCTGACCCAGATGGCGATGGAAGTAAGTGCCGGAGAAAAAATCGACCTGATCTCAACCTTTCCGGCCATGGCCGGATCCTATGCTCAGATGCTCGCCTCTAATCAGCTGATGCCTTTGGATGATCTCCTGGAGGAGGAAGCCCCTGAATTACTGGAAACCGTACCCGATGAGGTTTTGAAGGCAACCCGGAAGAATGGAGTGACCTATGCCGTTCCGATCTACAATGATCAGAGAAATGACTATTACTGGCTGGCAAGAACTTCCGTTCTGGAGGAAGCGGGAATCGATCCGGAAAGCATTCATGACTACAAGGATATCACGGAAGTGTTTGAGAAAGTACATGAGATCAGACCGGACCTGAAGATGGTATCTACTGCCGGGCAGAATCTGACCGGACAGACAGGCGCTTTGCTTAACGGAACCCTCTATGACAATATCGGAAGCAATGTAGCCGCTGTGATGGTGGAGGAAGACGCCGCAAAGGTAGTCTGCCTGTTTGAGACGGAAGAATACAAAGAGACGGTACATATTTTGAATGAGTGGTATGAAGCGGGATACATTGATATGGATGCACCAATCCGTCAGGACGCTCCGACCACGGACAGATCTGTTTTCTCTGAGTTTCTGGGAGGCAATCCGACCCGTACATTGACGACAGATTCTGCAGCAGGGGAACCGATCACAAAGGTAAAACTGGCGGAAGGACCGATCAGTACCGGAGTAGCAACCATCATGACCATGGCGATTCCGGTCAGCGCCACAGAGCCGGAAGGCGCAGCGAGACTGATGAATCTGTGCTATACCGATCCTACTGTAAAGAACCTGGTTTCCTATGGCATCGAAGGAGTGGATTATACACTGAATGAGGATGGCGCAATTGTTAAGGCTGACAATGCTTTATACAATCCGAACTCTGTTGGTATTTTCGGAAATCAGTTCCTCGCTTATCCTACCGTAGAGGAAGTGAACGCAGGGATCGCATCCGAAGCAGTGAATCCGGATGACTGGTATTATTCTCCGCTCTATGGCTTTTCCATCGACCTTGAGCCAATCTCTGCTCTGGACGCTCAGATTCAGAGTGTATACGGGGAATACAATGCTACGATCGCATGCGGATTTGGTACGGATGAAACATATCAGGAATATATAGATAAACTGTATGCAAGCGGTCTTCAGGAATATCTGGATGAACTGCAGAGGCAGCTGGACGAATATCTTGCACAGTAATCCGGACACAGTTTAAACTATAAGAAACCGGTAACTGCTGTATAGGGGGAAAATATGAGAATCGAAAAAATCGTTATTGATGAAAAAAGAAATGTAGTTCTTACTGCCATGATCCAGGATGTGGGCGGCGAGTACCGTGCCATCGTATCCCGGCCGGCGGTGGTTATCCTTCCGGGAGGAGGATATTCCTTCTGTTCGGACAGAGAAGCGGAACCTGTGGCCTGGGCATACCTGAAGGCAGGATATGATGCCTTTATTCTACGGTATTCACTTCGTGACGACGCAAAATGGCCGCAGCCTCTCGAGGACTTTGAAGAAGCAATGCGGATCATCGATTCACATGCAGAAGAGTGGAACATACTGACCGATAAGATAGCAGTAATCGGTTTTTCAGCCGGCGGACATCTGGCAGCAGCCTGTGCAACTATGGCAAAACGACGTCCTGCTGCCGCAGTATTAGGTTACCCTGTCGTTAACGAAGATGTTAAGGGGTGTAATCCGACAGCGCCGAGTATCATACCGGCCGTGACTGAGAAAACGTGTCCTTGCTTTATATTTGCGACCAGAACCGATAATGTTGTTCCGATTCAGAATACGCTCGATCTGATCAATGCCTTAAATCAATACCGGATTTCATTTGAGGCTCATATTTATGCTTATGGACCCCATGGTTTTTCCACAGCAGATTCTTCTATACAGAGCCTGGATACAAACATGACCCCCAGAGTGAAAAGCTGGGTGAGTGACAGCATCGGCTGGTTAAAGGAAATTATGGGGGACTTCAGTTCACATGGAATGACAAAACCCTTATGCAAGGCACATCTGGATGATGACGGGGAAGCATGGCTTTCACTGGACTGTACCATCGGAAGGCTATGGGGAAATCCGGAAGCCCTTCGCATTCTGGATCCGGTGATAGCAGAGATGAAGCTCCATATTGAGCCTTTTTCTCCGGACATGACTTTTGAAGATATGATGCAGCTGCTGTCAAACATGAAACTGAGGGATCTTCTCAGCGAACGCGGCCTGTTCCTGGAAGTTTTTGATGAACTGGATGAGCAGCTTGGAAAAGTACCGAATATCTAAGGCATCTGACTTATAATACGGTTTCATTATTCTGCAAAGCGCCGAATAATTTGATTAATGAAGGGAGATTCATATGAAAAAAACAGCTTTAACACTACTGGCAGCAACTGTCACTGTATGTGCGCTCGCCGCATCGGCCTATGCAGCCGAAGACGTACCGGCAGAGAATAACACAGGAAAAGAAGTAACTGCATATGGAAAGCCCGGCGCATTTGGAATCGCTGCATCCGGTTTTACAATCGCTGTGGATGATCCTGCTCAGTATTTCGGGCTTACAGCGGAAGATTTTTCCATCAAAAATGCTGCCATAACGGATACTTCCTGGTCAGACGATTTTAAGGTAACTGATGTTTCTTTCAAAGAAGGTCTTGTTATACTTGATGTTGAACCGTTTTTGCTCAGCTGCAGCAGAGCTGACTTTATGTTCTGGAACGTAAATAAAGAGCCGGATGAAAACGGCCTCTGCTTCGATTTTGCGCCCGGAGATCTTGAGATCACCTGTGCCAAAAATGAAGAACTGAATTTCACCTACAGTGATATAACAGAATTCCATACAGATATCATTGATGACTTCACAGATGAGGAATCTAACGGAACTCCTTACAAGCTGTTTACACCCGCAGATACCGGAGAAGCCCTGCCTGTGGTAGTCTGGAACCATGGCGGCGGCTGTTCAGAATATGGACGCCAGATCATTGATGATCCTTTTGCGGCATCCTTTGCAAGTGCTCATACACAGAAATATTTCCCGTGCTATGTAATCGCTCCCTTCTACAATGCAAAAGCGGTTGCAGAAGACAGTGGAGATCGTGCCAATATCGTTGCTGCCATTCAGGAACTGATCGATGCCGGCAAGGTTGATCCTGACCGTGTATATGTATGCGGCCAGTCCTACGGTTTCATTACTTCCTTCACTTATCTTTATGAAAACCCTGGATTCTTCACAGCTATGGTAGCTCTGAACGGTGGACCGACTCTGAATGAGGACGGCAGCATACTGGAAGACGACCCAATGTGGGGAGCTGCTTACAATCACGATGCCCTTCAGATGATTGCTGACAACGGAACGGCTGTCATGCTGGTTCAGGGTATTGGTGATCCGCTTTCTACTCCGGACAAATTTGAAGCTGTCTATAATGAACTGAAATCACTGAATGTTCCTGACCCCAAACTGGTATGGCACAGCTATACCGCTGAACAGTTTGACTATCTTCAGGATTGCGGTTTCAGTGAAGACTCAGGAATCCCGGCAGTTGATCCGATCACCGGTGCAGAAACGTATGTTTCAGATCTGTTCCACAACAGCAACCGGCCCGGCGCATATGATACTTATATCAAGACCTGGCTGTTCGTGCAGCATAAATAAATCAGGCCGGCCACAACTAAATTCCCCCTGCAGAAGAAGCTGCTTCAGCAAGTCTTCTGCAGGGGAAGTTTTTTGCCTTATGTACAATAGGAAGACAAAAGAACCACCGTTATAGATGAGAGTAACACTCACTGACGCCTGACAAATATGCTGAACCTTGACAGTATTTTTGCCTCATGATATACTAATTATCACTAAATAGTTTATGTTTTCTAAAAGAATCGAGGTGCAATATGCTGAAACAATGGAAGCCTGAAGAGAAACCTGAAAACGAACAGATGAAGGAGCGTCTTGATGCTGCCAGAGCGCGGCTCTATGAGCTTCAGATGCAGATCAAGGAACACAAGATACCTGTCCTGGTTCTATTTGAAGGATGGGGCGCGGCCGGTAAGGGCGGTGTTATCGGCAAAGTCATAAAGAACATTGACCCTCGTTTCTTCAAGGTTGCCACGATGGCAGCTCCAACCGAGGAAGAGCTCAGAAAACCTTTCCTGTACCGTTATTTCAGGGAAATTCCCGAGCAGGGCAAGTTCACCTTCCTGGATTCAGGCTGGATGCAGGAAACTACACGCGATGTGCTTAAGCACCGCCTTAAAGATGACGCCTATGAGCTCCGTATAGAAAGCATCCGCCGTTTCGAGCGCCAGCTCACTGACAATGGATACCTTCTTCTCAAGTTCTTCATGCATATAAGCCAGAAGGAGCAGACAAAACGCATGAAGGTCCTTCTGGAAAACGAGGACACCGCCTGGAGAGTATCCGAAGAGGATCAATGGGAAAATGTCCATTACAAGGACTGCCGCAAGGTATTTGACAAATATATATCCGACACAAACTCTCCATCTGCCCCCTGGTACATAATTGATGCCGGCAGCCGCAAATGGGCAGAGCTTCAGGTTCTCGAAAACCTGGTGCAGAGCATCGAAGTCGCAATGCAGAACAGCGCGCGCAGCGTACCAATCCTGCAGAACGTATTCCCGCTCGTAAAGATGCCGAAGCTTGCCGATGTTGAACTTACCGGAAAAGCACTGAGCGATGAAGAATACAAGACCGAGCTCAAATCACTTCAGGCCCGCCTGGAAGAGCTTCACAATGTGATCTATCGCAAGAAAATCCCTGTTATCATCACCTATGAAGGCTGGGATGCAGCCGGCAAAGGCGGCAATATCAAGAGGATAACAGGTGCTCTCGACCCGAGAGGATATGAAGTACACCCGATCGCAAGCCCCGAGCCGCACGAAAAAGCGCGCCATTATCTGTGGCGTTTCTGGACACGCCTTCCCAAGGATGGACATATCGCCATCTTCGACCGCACCTGGTACGGCCGTGTAATGGTTGAACGTCTGGAAGGTTTCTGCAGTGAAAATGACTGGAAACGTGCCTACAATGAAATGAATGAATTCGAGAAGGAACTCACCGACTGGGGTGCAGTCGTGATCAAATTCTGGGTGCATATTGACAAGGATACACAGCTCCAGAGGTTTACCGACCGCCAGAACAATCCCGAAAAGCAGTGGAAGATAACCGACGAAGACTGGCGCAACCGCGAGAAATGGGACGCCTACGAAGGCGCCATAAATGAAATGCTCCAGAAGACCAGCACCAGATACGCGCCATGGTACATCCTGGAATCCGTAGACAAAAAATACGCACGTATCAAAGCACTTAAAATAGTCATTGAGAGAATCGAAAAAGCACTCGAAGAAAAGAAATAAAACCGTGGGGAGGGAACGTCCGGGCTTCGCAACTCTGAGAGTGTTCCCTCCCCACTTTTTCTCGGCCCCACCTCACTTCCGCTAAGTGATCAGCCAAAAAGGAAGAGGGGCTGCGGGTGGATGAAAAACTTTTTCACACCCCATCACTCTTCGAACGGAATAACTGCTCCGTCGTAAGTATCATTAATAAACTGTTTGATCTCGTCGGATTTCAGGACGTCTACAAGCGCCTTGATTCCTTCGTTCTCTTCGTTTCCTTCGTAAACAGCGATGACGTTAACGTATGTTTTTGCTGCTTCGGAGTCGCTCTTTTCGTATGCAAGTGCGTCCTTACCTACGGAGAAGCCTGCTTCGAGGGCATAGTTTCCGTTGAGGACTACGAATGCGGTCTCTTCAACAACACGTGCTACCTGTGCAGCTTCAAGCTCTACGATCTCGATATTGTTCGGGTTCTCTTCGATATCATTTACGGTAGCCTCAAGGCCTGCGCCTTCTTTGAGGGTAATGATACCGTTGTCCTGAAGAAGCAGAAGGGCTCTTGCCTCGTTGGTGGTGTCGTTAGGCACTGCGATGGTATCTCCCTCTGCCAGATCATCAAGGCTGTCCTTGGTTCCCGGATAGATTCCGAACGGCTCGTAATGAATTCCGCCGGCATTTACAAGATGCGTTCCTTTTTCCTCATTGAAGCTGTCAAGATACGGAATGTGCTGGAAATAGTTCGCGTCAAAATCGCCGCTCTCTACCACCTCGTTTGGCTGTACATAGTCGTCAAACACTGTAACCTCCAGAGTAAATCCCTGCTCCTCAAGGATCGGTGCAGCCTGCTCCAGGATCTCGGCATGAGGTGTAGCTGAAGCCGCCACCTTGATGGTGGTGTTATCCTCGGCAAACGCCATCATGCTGCTGCCCAGAACCAGTGTACCTGTGAGAACTGCTGCGATTAATCTTTTCATACTTGTTCCTCCTTTAAAAAATGATACCCGGGGCGTTGTAGCTGAGCCCCATATTTATGATCAGCAGTGTTTAACACTGTAATCATCTGTTAATCAGGGCAGGCCATGTTCCAGGCCCGACCAGATCTGTCAAAAATCTTACGCGTCTATACTTTTCCGGAATCCTGTCATTTCAGAAACATCTCTTTGATAAACGATAGAATGCCGATCCCTCCGCACACTGCGATAAGCACTGTCATTACTATAAAAACCACAAGCGTCACCGCTGTCATGGCATTTCCTTTACGCCTGTCAAAATGATTTGCTATCATCATGCCATAGGTCTGGAACAGCTGAAACAGTATGATCAGAAGGGCAACGGTCACAAACATCACATCGTACTGGTAACGGTTGTAGCCGTAGCGCACCGCGATATCTCCAAGTCCGCCGCCTCCGACCGTACCGGCCATTGCGGAATATCCAAGTATCGTCCCCATTGCTATCGTTGCGTTTATTATAAGGGAGGTTTTGCCTTCCACAAGCAGAACTCTGGTGATGATCTGCCAGTTGCTTGCCCCCATCGACCTTGCCGCTTCAATAACTCCGGCATCCACTTCCTTAAGTGAAGATTCCACCATACGCGCTATAAACGGAATAGCCGCTATAGTCAGCGGGACTATGACCGCAGTTGTCCCATAGCTTCTTCCTACCAGTGCCCTTGTAAACGGGATGAGCAGGATCAGAAGGATCAGGAACGGAATGCTTCGTACAATGTTGGCGATCACATCAAGTGTTTTGTATACTACCGCATTAGGCCGCAGGCCGTCTTTATCTGTAACGGTAAGTGCTACTCCCATCGGCAGTCCGAAAAGATATCCGATGGCTGTTGAGACCAGGGTCATATAGATGGTTCCCCAGATCCCGTCAGTCAGCATTTTACCGTACTGGGCCCACCATTCTCCGACTGTAGCCGGAGCAGCCTGTGCGGCAACGCTTAATAAAAATCCTGTATTAACCATAATATTCCGGCGCCTCCCCTACAGATAATCCATGATCAAGAAGGTACTGTTTCATTGCTTCAGTACGTGGATTATCTTTTTTGAACTGAAGTATCATCTCGCCCTTGGCGACGCCGCCAACATTTTTTGTATCAGCCTTAAGAATATTCACTGGTTCACCAAATGTCAATATCAAATTAGCTATCACTGGTTCAAAGGCAGAGTTTTCAGAAAAGACTATGCGGATTATCTCCCCGTTGTTTATCTCCTCTTGGATCCTGGACATCGGCTGCTCAGCCTCGCTTCCCGCGTCGTCCCGGATGAGTTCCCTGGCTACCGCTGTCTGCGGATGCAGGAAAACGTCTGTCACAGCGCCTTTCTCAACCACAACTCCATCCTTCAGTATCGCCACATGCTCGCAAATCTCACGCACGACCGACATCTGATGCGTGATTATAACTATGGTGATGCCAAATTCCGAGTTGATCTTCTTGAGAAGGGCCAGTATCTGCGATGTTGTCTGGGGATCCAGGGCGCTGGTCGCCTCATCACAGAGCAGGATCTTTGGATTGGATGCAAGAGCCCTTGCTATCGCTACTCTCTGCATCTGTCCGCCTGAAAGCTGGGCCGGATAAGCTGATTTCTTTTCAAGAAGGCCTACGATTTCAAGAAGTTCCTCTGCTCTTTTGTGAGCCTCTGCCTTTTTCTTCCCCTGGATGTACAGCGGGAAGCAGACGTTCTCGATTACCGATTTCTGCATAAGCAGATTGAAGTGCTGGAAGATCATTCCGATGCTCTCCCGCTGCTTCCGGAGTTCCTTTTCGGTAAAGTCCGAAAGCGCCTTTCCCTCGATAAGGACACGTCCTTCAGAGGGCACTTCAAGATAGTTCATGCAGCGTACCAGGGTGCTTTTACCGGCTCCCGACATACCAATGATGCCGTAAATGTCACCCGATCCGATCTCAAGATTTACGTCCTTCAGGGCTTCCACCTTTCCGTCCTTCGACAGAAAGGTCTTGCTCACATGCTCGATCAATATTTCAGACATGTCTGTTCCTTTCTGGTTTCTTTTACTTCATGTTTATTTCTGTTCTGCTGCTTTGTCCGCTGCGATAAGGTTCCTTATTGCTCCGACACCCACGCGGACCGCAAGATCTGTATCGTGGACCAGCGGATTATCCAGTCCTCGTTTTGCCCTTTCCTGATTTGCCACTACAAGGAAGGCGCTTCCGCAGCGTACCTTCAGAGCATTGGCAACAATAAACAGAGCAGCTGATTCCATCTCAGATGCTTTACAGCCCATCCGGAGCCAGGCCTCCCACTTGTTCAGGAGCTCGTAGCTCACAGGCTTGGTTTCCGGGCTATGCTGTCCGTAAAATGAATCTTTGCATTCGACCACGCCGGTATGGAAAGGTGCTCCGAGCGCTTTTGCCGAAGCGACAAGTGCGTTCACTACTTCATAATCAGCTACTGCCGGAAACTCTATCGGCGCATACTCCTTGCTGGTTCCTTCCATCCGGATAGCTCCCGTTGCAACAACGATATCCCCGCCCTTTACATCAAGGTCCATACCGCCGCAGGTTCCGATGCGGATAAAGGTATCCGCCCCCGCCTGTACAAGCTCTTCCATTGCGATAGACGCGCTGGGTCCGCCTATTCCTGTTGAGGTGACAGAAACCTTTACGCCGTCAAGCGTACCGGTGTACGTGACATATTCCCTGCTGTCGGCAATCTTAACTGGATCGTCAAAGTACTGTGCGATCTTTACACACCTCTTGGGATCTCCGGGAAGAATTACATACTTTCCCACTTCACCGGGAGCCACCTGAATATGATACAACCTTCCGTTATCTGAATACAACATATTTTTTCTCCTCCCATGATACTGCTTTTCTCATACCGTTACGGCAGAGTCCAATCAATTACAGTTGAAATTAATGAGTAACTGTTCTGAACCGATACAATAATATTTCATATCCACCCGCCGCGTCACTGTCAGTTATTAATCTGTATTCGTATCACTCAGGCTCCTCTTACCTTCTGCGGTAATAACGCATCCGGTAAACTCCTCTTCCCCAACAATAAGAACCGTTCCTTCCGGAATGACAACACTCGCATCATCTTCCACCTTAATCTCTTTGATCATCGAAGTGCCCGTAACATTCCAGACCGCGTCTCCTTCCAGCTGTATTATTATATCGCTGCTCCCGCTATAGTTTATCAGGTTCGCTGTATACCATGCATCCTGACGTTCATCTGCTGCAGAAGATGCATCCTTATACTCCTCGGCAAAGGAAGCCGCTTCCTCCTTGTCGTCAAAGGCATATCCTCCGCTCTCTTTTATAAAAGCAGCTCTGCCATCGTTTACCCGGAATGCACTGGTCGATGCAGCCGCGCCGCTTAACGCCGTGCCTTCTCCCAGCGTTATATAAAGCCCGCTTCCGGTAAGTCCTGCAGTTCCTGTGGCATTGTAAATATTGCCTGTATAGCTTCCGTTTGTGAAGCTGAAGTGCTGCTCACAGCTCCCGTCATTTTCAGCAGCATCATTATCCATGATCTGTATAAGTACTCCGCTGTTTGTTATTGCCGCATCATCTATCGAAGCAGTAAACGGCTCATCTGAAGCTCCGTTCCTCACGAGGAACGTTTCAGATCCCGAATCGACAACCGTCCCGTTTTCAAGGATAAGGCTGTTTCCGCCCCGGGTGATCATCATACCGCAGGTATCTGAATGGATCTCACTTGCAGACAGCGTAGCAGCTGCGCCGTCACCCATAATAAACGGTATAGTTCCCGCCCCTTCAGTATGTATCACCGAGTCGTCAAGTGTTATTTCCGTATTCTCCCCGAATGCGGCAACTGCAGATCCGTTTTCAGAATCCTCACCTGTATCTGTTTCCTCCGCCGCAGCGACCATCTCGATAAGCGCACCCGTAATTGAGTAAGGTGTGTTATTGATGATTATGCCGCTATGGCCTCGAACGCTGTCTATTATGGTTATGTCCAGAGCTTCGGAAGCACTGTATTCACCTGATGCGACTCTCTCCTCCGCTGATCTTGTATCATCCACGCCTTCCTGCGTAATAAAGAGAGCACTGTCAAATGTATAGTCACCGGATCCTATAACTTCTGCACTGATTCCTGTCTCTTCGGCACCGGTCTCTTCGTCCACGGCATCGATCGGTTTGTCATCAGCATCTGTCTCCGCAGTCCCGGCTTCAGATACTGTGTCATCAGAATCCGCCTCTGCAGCTATTTTCACGGACGCTGTATCTTCAACACTCGCTCCGGTTACCGTAACATTCCTGTATATGATAAGTCCGTCTTCCGTTTCCTCCTGCTCTTCAGCCTCGATCTCCCCTTCTATAAAGGAATCTTCCGATACTGTGAGTGTTGTAAGCCTTGAAGTTCCGGGCGCATTCCACACCGAACCTTCCAGCAATGTCAGGTTGGTTTCATGGAGATCCGTCACATAGCTGTCCGGCAAAAGCCCGTACCATTTACAGCTTTCATCCTCCGCATACTCGCTCCAGTAATTATTCCACTGGTTCGCGTCAGCATAATTTACGGCACCGTCTATCATTGTCCGGACGGCTGTTATATTCATATCCCTCTGATAGTCGTCATGAATGATCGACCCGCTTATCTCGGAATCCTCCATGGTTATGTTTATGCCTTTTGCCGTATCCTTTTTCAGATATCCTGCTGCCGGGTCAGGATTCAGTGTCGAAAGCAGTGCTGTCCCTCCGGATGAAACAACATCCGTATTTGCAAGAGTAATATCAGCAGATGAGGAACTGACCAGTATGGATGCCCCTCTGATATAGTCAGCATATGCCGCCGCGGCGCTGCTGTAACCTTGTGTATCATTACCCTTCGTCTGTACTGTATAGACTTCATTGTCGATCTCAGATACAAACTCAAAGCCTTCAAGATTAATTGAGTCCTCAGTCACAAGGCTTGCATTGCCTGAAAAGAAATACGGAATTTCCTCCTCGCCATCTTCTTCCGAAGTACCTGAAGAGCATATCACAACCGCGTTCCTCCCGGCTATGACCGTAGAAAAAACATCTTCCTCAAGGAGCTCCTCAGCCATATCAGCGGCAACTGTATTGCCGTCTGCTGTCACAGCTTCTGCCGCATCCAGCGATGAACCTACCGTGAGCATTCCGTTATCCTTAACAATTGCTCCGTCCTCTGCCGAGATCACATTTGAAGCGTACAGATAATCACGGCAGTCTTTATCCGCAATCACTCCGCAGCCTCCATGAAGCGCGACAACGTCTGTGTCATACGCCGTAAGTTCGAGCCCTGAACCTTCAGCATTTTCCGCTTTAAGTACTGCTCCCGAATCCGTTATGCACAGGGAGTGATCATAGCCCGTGTGGGTCTGCCCTGATGATAAACCCGCGGTGACTGTTCCTGATCCCAGTATGCCGGAAGTATAAAAAGCCTCACTGTCAGAAGCCGCATTTTCTGCTTCCGCACTATCACTTTCTGCTTTTATTATAGAATTTTTTACAATGACTTCTGCCGTATCAACGGCTTTCAGCGTACTGCTCCCCTCACTGTAAACAGAAAAAGCAGAATCCTCGATAACTGTTCTTCCACTGTCGGTATACAGGGCAGCCGGCTCATGCGAATCAAGAGACAATCCGGAAATCAGCAGGCTTCCATCCTCTGCTTCTTCCATGTATTTCCGAAGGTCATCGTACGCAGCCGCGAACTCAGCTTTTCCATCACGCACAGTGACCGCTGCTTCCGTACTTTGCCGGGAGGCGGCAGGTTCCGAAGACGCTTCGCTGCCTGCAAATGCCACCACTTCAAAGCACAGAGCAGCGGTCAGCGCTGCCGGAACAATAATCTTATATTTCCTTTTCATACTGCTCTCCCGGGATACTTTTCAAAATGAGTATTATTTTCATTCAAATTCAAGTCCGGCATGCCGTACCTGCACCGGGCTGCGCGCCGGAGGTGCTTCCATCTTCACCTTCGCAGTCCCGGCATCCGCCGTATATGCAGATGTTCAGAAAGGGCTCGGAGCATCTGCTGGATCATTATTTGCCAAACTGATTCAGGTGAGCCTGTACACGGTTGATCACCATATCAACAGCCACCTGGTTTTTTCCGCCCTGGGGGATGATTATATCAGCATACCGCTTTGAAGGCTCGACAAATGCTTCGTGCATCGGCTTTACCGTATTCAGGTACTGGTTTACCACACTGTCAAGCGTCCTTCCCCTCTTTTTCACATCGCGCGTGATCCTGCGGATAATGCGCACGTCGGCATCCGCGTCCACAAATATCCTTATGTCCAGCTGGTCTCTTATCTCCTCAGGATAGAAGATCATGATCCCTTCAACTATGATCACCTGTGTGGGATGTATCCTTATCGTGTTTTCCGACCTGTCATGGATGGTATAGTCGTAGATCGGGCATTCTATTATCTTTCCTTCGCGGAGGGCACGCAGGTCCGACGCAATGCGCTCATTGTCAAAAGCGTCCGGATGATCATAGTTAAGCGCTGCTCTCTCTTCATAAGTCATATTATGATGTTCTTTATAGTAATTGTCATGATAGAGCACCGTCACAAGGCTGCCGAAATGTTCCGCCAGTTTTCTTGTAAGCGTTGTCTTACCGCTGCCGGTCCCGCCGGCGATACCGATCACAATTGTATTATCCATTATCTGCTCCAATCCGCTGCATAGGAGACAGCGCGGCAGCGCCGCCTGTCCCTCAGCTGTCCGGAACCTTTTTCGGCCTCCGTTATTATTTTGTTACTTTTCACGGCCGCTTGCGGCCGGACCGTGAATGGCAGCATTATTTTAACTTTATTCCGCAGTTCTGACAGTAAGCATCCTTTCCTACATAAGCCCCGCAGGAAGGACAGTAGACCTTGCTCCTGTCACGGCGCAGCCTGTCAAACAAAGATTTTTTCTTTGGCTGCTCCTTACCATCCTGCTGGCCGTCTTTTTCAATGCCGTCATTCTGCGATGTGCCGTCATTCCGTGATGCACCGTCTTTCTGCGATGTGCCGTCTTTCTTCAATGCGCCGTCTTTCTGCGTCATACCGCCTTCCGTCCCGGCATTATCCAGATTTCCTGCTTTCGCAGCGGCCCCGTCACCCTTATTGCCTTCTCCCGGTCCGTCTGCCGCAGGCTCCGTGCCAAAAGCAGTATCCTCAGAGGACAGCCCCGCGTCTTCCGATAAGGTATCACTGTTACCGGAAGCCTCGTCCCCGTTTTTCTTCTTTCTGTCTTTTCTTTTCCGGCTCTTCTTCTCCGGCTTTGGCTTCCTCTTATCCTCCTCTTCCGCAGGCGCGAAAGGATCAAGAATGTTTTCTCCCGTCGGAGCCTCCCAGAGGCCGCTCTCCTGTGAGGCCGAGATCTCCGGCTGGAAATCCAGGACACCGGAGGACTTTTTCCTGCGGATCTTCTTCTCTTCTGTACCTGAAGAGCCTTTTCCTGACGAGTCCTCCTTTTTCCCATCAGTATTATCTGCAGATCCGGACCCTTCTTCCTGCCCGGAGGCACTGCTGCCGCCTGAGGCTCCATCAGCAGCACGGCTGTTGTCAGTCAGCATCCTGCCTTCCGCTGTTCCGTCTGCTTCTATCGCAGCGGAAGATGAGATCTCCACTCTTTTATCCCCGGCTTTCACAAATGAGGTGCTTTTTGCCAGCCTGCTCCTCAGGGAATTGATCTCCCCGGCCAATGAAGCAACTGTATCCTCAAGATCCTCGATCTCCATTGATGTTATGTCTATCCTGTCCTCCATCGCGCGGACTTCATCAAGCAGAAGGTCACTCATCTTTCATCACCTCCTGTGTAATACCATGACACATCGGGCATTCCCGGTCATCTTCATTAAGCAGCTGGCCGCAGCAGCACATCCTGTATCTTCCGATCATCTTCGGCGCCCGTATTGCCTGGCTTCCAAGCTCCTCACGGGTACTTTTTATCTCCTCAAGGGTCAGATCCGATTTCACCGTGATCCCGCTGGCCGGCTCAGCAGTCCCGTCCTTAAAGGTACATTCTTCCGGATATATCCTTGCCTGGTCATAGGCACGGAAGTTAAATCCGATAGCATTTACAAGACAGGTCATTATCTCGTCGGTATCATCCGAATCCTCGCTTTTTTTAAGCTCCATAATAGGCAGGGTCAGATGTGAACCGTCCGGATGCAGGAAATGGATCTCGCATTTCAGCGACTCGATGCCTTGCCGGTTGTAATTCCTTACTACTGCCTGTATCTCTATCTCCCTGTCGGAAAGCTTGGTCACCATGAGCCTGACTATACGGAACCTGAATACCGGATCATAATTTGTAACTTCAAGTATCAGGCCTTTCTCCGATAGTTCCTCATCCTCGTCAATATCAGCAAGAGTAAGTGATCTGTACTCCGCCGAACGGTATGGTTCAGGTACCGGAAGCTTTTCAAGTTTGTGCAGGATATAAAGCATTATAACCGAACAGAAAAAAGTAAACCAGACACCGGAGCCATTGGTAAGCGTAGTGGGCTCGGTTTCCTTTGTGATAGTCTGTATCGCCGAGGAAGCCACAAGGAACACGATTGATGTTGCAAGGCTGGTAACTCCGGCTATACGTACACAGCTGCTGTAATCCTGTTCGGATGCGTTGCGCCGGTATTCCCGGATGACCATCCCGTTGAGGATAAGGACCATCCCCATAAAAATAAGAAGTATCAGCGACCCGGTGCCGATAGCCGACATGTTTGCGGTCGTGACCGACTCGAACAGTGCATACAATAGCGTGATGAAATTCATCGGAAACTTTGAAAAGATGAATCTGCCCTCCGTCCAGGCCCAGGGTATGATCCCCCCGAAGCACTGCAGCACGGCCAGAAACATGATCTCACGCCTCCAGGATTCAAACAGTACAGCGTTTTCAAACGCTTTGTTACCGGTATTCCAATATTCACTTTTATTTTTCTGATAAGGCCGTATCTCGGATTCCTCATGGATGTTCCGCTCGCAGTCCGGATAAGCTCCGTTCAGCAGCAGATTATAGTTCCGCCTGCGGAACTCCAGATGCTCCCGCTGTTCTTTAAGGGCACTTTTCTGTTCCTCCATGCGGGAGAGCTTGACATCCCTGGCCTTAATTCTCCGCAGCATGAGCTGCTGTTTCTGTTCCTCTGACAGCTGCTCTTCTCCGGTGATCTCAGGAGTTGTCTCTTCGTTCATAGTGCATCTCCTCCAGAAGCTGCTTCACAGCTGCTCAGAAACCATTCTGAACAGCTGCACATCAGGCGATGCTTCATATCCAGGATTGCCTGATGCATGTTGCTAAAATTCATCAACGCCCTCAGCAGCAAATGCTTCAGGCTGTTCCGAACAATTATCCTGCTTCTTTTTTCAAAACTGTTTACATTGTAACATACTTGACGGTTAATATGCAATAATCGCAGACAGGGGTCTGCTTTGAATAGTGGACTAAGTCTGATTATCCTAAAGTATCATAACATAAAACGCTGTAATAATCCACAGGAAATAAGACAGGGTGAAAATAAGGAAATAAGACAGGATGAGAATAAGGAAATAAGACAGGATGAAAATAAGACAGGAATGCGGTATAATGCAGGTTACAGGCATATTATCATAACAATAGCTTCAACCCGTTATATTTATCTTTTATGTTCGTATAAAGGTTTGTTTTTCACGAAAGGAGCCGCTCCAACTGATGAAAGTAGAAAAGAAAGTTATTTGCAGTCTCAATAAGTGCTATTCCATTTCCTGCCTTGATTTCCAGGAAGAGCATTGTTTCCTTGTGGCCGCAGAGAAACACGATCCCTGCTATCTGTTTGCGGAAAACGGCACTCTCCTCGAAACCGTATGGAAGGAGCCGGGCGGTGTTATGTCAATGGCTCCTGTTCCCAATAAAGAAGGACAGTTTCTTGCCACACATAAGTTTTACTCCCCAGACGATTCAATGGAGGCAAAAATAGTCATCGCAGCCCGGAGAGATAAGGATAACTGGGAGGTGCGTACACTCTGCAATGTGCCCTTCGTGCACCGTTTCGGCATCCTGAGACGCGGCGGAGCCGATTATCTCCTGGTCTGCTGCCTTAAAACCGGCCACGAATACCAAAATGACTGGCGTTTCCCGGGAGCCTGCTACGGCGCCCTCCTGCCTTCTGATCTGGATTCGTTTGACGAAAACCATCCCCTCAGGCTCGGGCTTATTATGGATGGCATGCTTAAAAATCACGGTTACAGCAAAATATCCCATGGCGGACATGATGCCGGGCTTGTCGCCTGTGAAGAGGGAACCTTTATCTTTGATCCTCCTGCAGTTTGCGGAGCGAAGTGGGAAATTACACAGATAAGCACAATTCCTTCCAGTGATTCTGTGCTTATGGATTTTGACGGGGATGGAAAGCCGGAGCTTGGATGCATCAGTCCTTTCCATGGAAATTCCCTGGTCATCTATCACCTCGATGAACACGATAATTATGTACCGCAGTGGAAATACAGCCGCCCCGAAAAAGAAACTGAAATGATCCACGGAACCTGGACATGCGAGCTTCTCGGAAAGCCGGCCTGGATAGTCGGATGGAGAAAAGGCACCAAAGACACTATTGCCATCACCTGGGATGCGGCTTCCGGGACCTATACATGTGATTTCATCGACCGTGATGCAGGCTGCGCAAACGCAATGCATTTCATAAACAAAGACGGAAAAGACATAATCATTGCCGCCAACCGCGAGATCGATGAAATAGCCATGTATACAGTTACAAAATGAGGAGGGGACGGTTCTCTGTCTTAATCCCCTGTCTCATTTCCCCAGTAAGCCGCCTCACTCTTCGTATTTTCTTTTCGAAGAATCTGTGTTAATATTATGAAAACCTGCAATACATACAAATGATAAGGAGGACCTTTTATGTGCGGAATCGTTGGATACACCGGCAAACACCAGGCGGCGCCTATACTTCTCGACGGACTTTCAAAGCTTGAATACAGAGGCTATGATTCCGCCGGCCTGGCAGTCAGGGACGGGGCAAATGCCATAGAGCTCGTCAAGGCAAAGGGAAGGCTCAGAGTCCTGGCCGAAAAGACGAATGACGGCCTGGCCATGAAGGGAACATGCGGCATCGGGCACACCAGATGGGCCACACACGGGGAGCCGTCAGAGACCAATGCTCATCCTCATATGACCGATGACGATAATATCGCCGGCGTACACAATGGTATAATAGAGAATTATCAGGAGCTGCGCGACAAGCTGCTCAGAAAAGGATATCATTTTTATTCCCAGACAGACACTGAGGTTGCGGTAAAGCTTGTAGACTATTATTACAAAAAATATAATATCGGTCCCATTGATGCCATTGCAAAGACCATGGTCCGTGTAAGGGGCTCATATGCTCTGGCGCTTATGTTTAAGGACTGCCCTGATGAAATCTGGGTAGCAAGAAAAGACAGCCCGATGATAATCGGAATTTCTGATGAGGGAACATTTGTGGCGTCCGATGTCCCTGCTATCCTTAAATACACCCGCAAGGTATATTACATAGGAAACCTGGAGATGGCCAGGCTTACAAAGGACGGGGTAAACTTTTACAACCTTGACGGTGAAGAGATCGAAAAAGAGCTGAAGGAAGTCGAGTGGGATGCAGAGGCGGCCGAAAAAGGCGGTTTTGAGCACTTCATGATAAAGGAGATCCACGAACAGCCGAAAGCTATCAGGGACACGATAAACTCTGTTGTTAAGGATGGATCGATCGATCTTTCCGAATCCGGCATCACTGAAGAGGCTGCGAAAAGTATAAGCCAGATAATGATAGTCGCCTGTGGCTCGGCCTACCATGTAGGAATGGCATCGCAGTATATATTCGAAGACCTCGCCCGGATACCGGTAAGGGTTGAGCTGGCCTCGGAATTCCGTTACAGAAAGCTGCTGGCTGATCCGCAGAGCCTTCTTGTTGTAATAAGCCAGAGCGGTGAGACCGCCGACAGCCTTGCAGCGCTCCGTGAGGCAAAAGAACAGGGCGTACGTACTCTGGCGATCGTAAACGTAGTCGGAAGCTCGATCGCACGCGAGGCAGATCATGTGTTCTACACTCTGGCCGGACCGGAAATCGCGGTAGCCACGACAAAGGCTTACAGTGCACAGCTGGCAGCCTGCTATCTGCTGTGCATTGACATTGCCCTTAAAAGGGGCACTATAACCGAAGAAAAGGCATCCGGAATGATAGATGAGCTGCAGAAGCTTCCCGGTAAGGTCGAACGGGTGATCGAGGATAAGGAGCGGATCCAGTGGTTCGCCTCCAAGTTTGCCAATACAAGGGATGTATTTTTTATCGGCCGCGGTCTTGACTATGCTATCAGCATGGAAGGCAGCCTCAAGATGAAAGAGATAAGCTACATACATTCCGAAGCTTATGCGGCAGGCGAACTCAAACATGGAACTATCTCGCTTATAGAGGACGGGATACTGGTAGTAGGCGTCCTCACGCAGAATGATCTTTATGAAAAAACCATCAGCAATATGGTAGAATGCAAAAGCCGCGGAGGCTACCTGATGGGGATCACCAATTACGGGAATTACAATGTTGAGGATACCGCAGATTTTACGGTTTACATTCCTCGAACAGACCCCCACTTTACTACCAGTCTTGCGATAGTTCCGCTTCAGCTCATGGGCTATTACGTGAGCGTCGCCCGCGGACTTGACGTAGACAAACCGCGAAATCTGGCAAAATCAGTCACAGTTGAGTGATAGTCGCGATCAACATGGGCTGTGGAAAAAGTCTTACTTTTTTCACAGCCCCATGAATAAGCAGCAAAGCGAATTGCGAATGTCCGGTTTCCAGGATTTTTGCCATATCTGTTCAGGTTCTGAACAGATACTTACATAAGGAGGTGCATCATGCAGAGACTGGCGGAATATATCGTGAGATACAGGAACCGTATTCTGGCAGTTATGCTTGTTCTTGGGCTCGCCTGCGCGATCATGATCCCTATGGTCAGGATCAACACTGATATGACCGCTTACCTCCCGGAAACATCTCCCATGAAGCAGGGCATAGACGTCATCAAGGAGGAGTTTGACGGCCTTGCTTCAGATAATACAGTGCGTGTAATGTTCACGGATCTGCCGGAAGATGAAGAGGAATCCGTGCACGATACTCTTAAGAACCTGCCAAATGTGAGCAGCGTCGATTTCGAACCGGACAGTGAAGATTACAAAAAAGGAAACCATACCCTTTATATTATACACAGTCCTTATGATTTTCACTCTTCCGAGATGAAAAGCCTGGAGAAGGATCTTCAGAAGAACTATAAAGACTACTGCCAGATGGTGTATACCCTGGACAACAGCACTACCGATTCGCTTCCTCTCGGGATAGTCATGGCAGCGCTTGTGATCATCATGGCTGTGCTCATCCTCATGTCGCCGTCTTTCACAGAGCCGGTGTTGTTTATGATAACTATCGGTATTGCGGTGGCCATAAATACAGGCACTAATTTTTTCCTCGGCAGCGTTTCACAGACCACCCACGCGATAGGCGCGCTGCTGCAGCTGGTACTCTCGCTGGACTATTCAGTCATGGTAATGGAACAGTACCGCCAGGCGAAGGAATCAACTGACCGCATAAAAGGACAGAGCAAGCATGCAAAAGCAGCTCCTGCCGTGATAAAGGATCATGCATATCCGGTAGAAGAAGCATCCGCCGGGATAAAGGATAATGCAGTTCCGGCAGAAGGTGCATCCGCCGGGATAAACGATCATGCATATCCGGCAGAAAGTGCTTCCGCCAGGATAAACGATCCGGTCAGGCATACGAAAAAAACTCCAGATGAAAGAATGAATGACTGTCAGGCTGCCATGTCAGTGGCGCTTCTCAATTCCTTCAGGCCTGTCCTCGGTAGTTCCGTCACAACAATGGTCGGACTTCTGATGCTGGTGTTCATGAGCTTCCGGATAGGAGCCGATCTGGGCATAGTCCTGGCAAAAGGCGTCTTCACAAGCCTTCTTTGCGTTTTTACAGTAATGCCGGCCCTGGTGCTTTTGTCCGACAGTCTTATCGAGAAGACCAGTAAGCCGGTTCCCGAATTCCCGCTGGATAAGCTTGGAGCCTTAAGCGCCCGCTTCGGAAAAGGCATACTGGTGTTTTTTGCAGCCCTGCTTGTACTTGTGCTGTACTTAAAAGGGAGCACCGAGATCACTTATACCATGCCCACCCCTTCACAGATCGACAGCTATTTTACCAGGGTAAACCGTATACTCCTGCTGTACAGCAATGAAGATGAAGATACGATTCCGGATATAGAGGAGTTTGTCATGTCCTGTCCTGAAAACCGGAGTGTCATGACATACGCGGATACGATCGGGAAAGCCTATACCACAGATGAGCTGACTGATATGCTGAACTCATATGACATGGATCTTTCCTTCGATGATTTCATGGAAAACATGCCGCTTCAGATGTCTGCAGAGAATGCCGCGGCCATGCTGATCGATCTTTACAATGCCTCGGAAGGGCGTGAAAAAGGCAGTCCTGTTACGATAATGGAGCTTCTTGATTTTATAACGGGCGGACTTTCGGAGAATCCGCTTTATGGGGCATTTATCACCGATGAGGTCAGGACAAAGATCGAAGAATTTAAGAGACAGATCGAAACGGCAGAGAAATCGCTTGTCAGCCCGGATCATTCAATGATGATAATTGAAACTGTGCTCCCTGATGAATCCGAAGAGACCATGCGCTTTATAGAGGAGCTGGAGGAACACTGCGGATCAAAACTCATCGGCGATCATTACCTTATCGGAAGCGCCCCGATGGCATACGAGATGTCGAAAACATTCCGGGAGGAGCTTGACAGGATCAGCATCCTGACTGCGGCCGCCGTGTTCATAGTGGTTCTTATAACCTTCCGCAAGCTGCTCCTGTCCGTAGTTCTGGTGGCACTCATTCAGACAGCGGTATATATCACTGTAGTTGTTATGGGTATACAGGGCCAGAGCATGTATTATCTGGCATTTCTGATGGTGCAGAGTATACTTATGGGCGCTACCATTGATTACGCGATCGTTCTAACCAACTATTACAGAGAAGGCCGGAGATCCATGCCTATAGAGGATTCAATGAAATCTGCTTACAGAAATTCGATACGTACTATCCTGACTTCGGGCCTTATCATTGTGTTCGCAACGATCATTTTGGGATATGCGTTCGAGGATCCATCGATAGGCCAGATCTGTCACACTATAGCCAAAGGCACTGCTGCGGCCCTGATATTGATCATCTTTATCCTGCCCGGCATGCTTTGCGCTCTAGACAGATTTGTAAAAACTGAGAAACATATTTGATGAAGCGGCTGCCAAGCACACATGGCCGGGCTTCAAATGCCAGGTGTACGGATCGTTGAACATTAAGGCGCCGATTATACACACATGGGCGAGCTTCACATCCCAGGTGTATTACACGTTGAACATTAATTCGCCAGATGAAGCACGCATGAGCATTCTTTGCATGTCATGAAGCAGCCTCATCACTTATGAATCAGGATCTGTCACAAAAAGAATTTGTGCATCCTGTCTGTCTTTTCTCCGATTGCATCAGGAAAAGCACTCGCATGATTATTCTGAAAAAACACCTCACAAACTACAAGGCGGAGGATCAAAATGGAAAAAATAGCGTTTATAGGTATGGGAAATATGGCGCAGGCTCTCGCAGCCGGCTTCATCTCTTCCGGAAAAATAAAAGGAGAAGATATCACAGCGTTCGCTCCAAATCAGGAAAAGCTTCATAGGAATGCTGAAAAGATCGGTTTTATTCCGGCGTCAGACAGCCGCAGCGCAGTGAAGGACGCCGGAATAGTCATAATGGCCTGTAAGCCATATCAGATCATTCAGGTTCTTGAAGGGTTGGGAGATGCGCTTAACGGGAAAGCCCTCATATCCGTCGCTGCGGGCTGGGACTATAAAAGATACAGTGAAGTTCTTGATCCTTCGGTAAGATTTCAATTCGTAATGCCCAACACCCCGGCAATGGTTGGAGAAGGCGTTCTGCTTTTTGAAGAGACCAATTCACTTGAGCAGGAAGAACGCCGTGAGATAATGGAACTTTTCGGCACGGTTGGAGATGTTCATATCCTGCCGTCCCGCCTGATGGGGATAGGCGGCGCAGTGTCAGGGTGCTCACCGGCATTCATAGACATGTTGCTCGAGGCCTTCGCTGATGCCGGTGTCAAATACGGCCTGCCCAGAGAAACGGCATACAGGCTGATAGCAAAAACAGCACTTGGCAGCGCAGCCCTCCAGATGGCAACAGGCGAACATCCCGGAGCACTGAAGGACAAGGTATGTTCTCCGGGAGGAACAACGATCGCCGGAGTCGCCGCCCTTGAGGAAGCAGGATTCCGAAATGCATGTATCAAAGCGATCGATGCGGTAATGCAAAGAGGTTAACGATTTGAAAAGAACAAAGAAAAGACACGGCAAAAAAGCCGTAATAGTGGCACTGGTTCTCGAGGCGGTGATAGCGCTTGGAATTCTTTTTACGATCTTCTACGGAGAATCTGTAATGGCATTCCTGGAGGATTTCACCCGCCCGGCTGTGCGCGAAGTTGACATGTCCGGGCTTTACAGCCCCTGCTCAGTGCTTATTTCTTCCCCGGGCGGAAAAGTGATCGGGGAAGTGAATGCAAAGGAACGAATATACCCGGCATCTATGACAAAAATGATGACGGCGATACTGGCGATAGAAAAGCTGAAAAGCGGAAGCGAGATAACTTTTACATCAGAAATATCAGCTGCGCTCGAAGGCAGCGATGCCACCCGGGCAGGATTTGAAACAGGGGAAACAGTCCCTCTGATTGATGTTTTATACGGAATAATCCTTCCCTCCGGCGCCGACTGCTGCCTTGCGGTCGCATATGAAATTTCGGGGTCGGAAGAAGAATTTGCAGACCTTATGAACAAAAAGGCCGCAAGGATAGGGATGAAAGACACACATTTCTGTAATTCAACAGGTCTCCATGATGATGAGCATTACAGCACGGTATACGACATGGCGATACTGCTTAAATACTGCCTTAGAAACAGCACCTTCCGTGAGATAATAACAAGCCGGTACCACAGCACAGGCCCGACAAACATTCATCCCGACGGAATAACCTACTACAGCACACTGTTCAACAATCTCTCCGACCCTGCCGTAACCGGCGGTGAAATCCTTGGCGGCAAAACCGGCTACACCAGCGCGGCAGGACACTGCCTGGCGTCATTCGCAGAAATAGATGGACGAGAATACATTCTGGTAACAGCCGGAGCAGACGGAACATCAGGAGAACCCCTTCACATATATGATGCCAAAACAATATACAACCGCACCGGAGAGGAAGCCCAAAAGCTGACGGGCTGATCAAAAGTAAGAAAGAGCACTGACGGACAAGCCGAAAGTGCTCTTTTTATTACAAATTCCAATTAATGATTCCAGTGCAAAAAAACATCATTCCGCTGAACGGTCTTTTTGTCCCATATCGCCCCACAACATTTGGTTACAATGCGCCACATTGCGCCCAAATGTTGTGGTGCAATCTGGAACAATAATCCTCGTTCATCGAAATGCGCTTTTTGCACTGGAATCATTAATTCCGACGAATTATAATATCCATGGAGAGATATTGAGTGTCCATGGAGAGACATTTAGGTGGAACGGTGAGTGCCGCCATCTTCCCGGTCTTTTTTAGTAGTTCTCTACTTTCCTCTCAAAATAAGCTCTTGGATGTGCACACACCGGACATACTTCCGGAGCTTCCTCTGCTTCATGGACATATCCGCAGTTGCGGCACTTCCATCCAAGCGGTGCATCGCCCTTAAAGGTCTTATCGTTCTTCAGTGATTCAAGAAGCTTCAGATAGCGTTTTTCATGAGCCGCTTCTACCTTTGCAACACCTTCAAACTTCTCAGCCAGTTCCATAAAGCCTTCTTCGCGTGCTTCTCTGGCCATACGGACATACATATCGGTCCATTCAGCGTTCTCTCCGGCAGCCGCGTCCTGCAGGTTCGTCTCTACATCATGGATCCCATGAAATTCCTTGAACCACATTTTTGCATGTTCCTTCTCCTGATCCGCCGTCTCAAGATAAAGAGCTGCCAGCTGCTCATATCCGGCCTTCTTAGCCTGGGAAGCATAATAAGTATATTTGTTCCTTGCCTGTGACTCTCCCGCAAAAGCTTCCATAAGGTTCTTCTCGGTCTTGGTTCCTGCATATTTTGACATAAAGCTTTCCTCCTTTTATGATCGATCAGACACATATAAGATTTCTGTGCCCGTATATAATATCACAAAACAGGATCATATACAACTGTAAGACGGTGTGTTCGGCGGAAGGTACTACTCCAACAATCCGACAAGATTCCACTGTTATGAATCATGATGCCTTATCAAGCATGTCATGGATATATGTCCGCAGACCATCCTCCGTATCTATACCGTATTTCTGATTTATCAGAATATAGTACTTCATAATCCTCTCTTTCAGCAGAAATTCACTGGAAGGAATGCTGTCTCCGTATCCTTTCCTCGCTTCCATCCACGGATCCTCGTTATGCGTGATCTTCTCCAGTACTTTTCCGCCATACATCCCGAAAGTATTCACCACAAGGTCGATCACCCGCTTCTCGTCATCCGTCAGGGCATCCTCCGTTCCTTCCAGAAGCGCAAACCGCGCATCATCGATCGGATTATATTTGAAATCCCGGAGCAGGTCATATACTTCAGGATAAACCGGACCGTGTATCCATGCCCTGCAGTCCTCTTCAAAGATCGGTCTTCCATACAACGCGGAATACACGCCCTGGATAAAATAAAGCAGCTTCTGAAGCATAAGAGGCGTCACCTCTTCCAGCTTTTCAAAGATGTATGCGATTACCCGGAGCATCTTATCCGATACGGAAAACAGGCTCTCTGTGCTTTCTGCCGCTGCAAACGCCTTCCTGTATGCTGCATCCGTCAGCTTCTCCCTGTTCTCCGTGAGTTTCTGCTTCATATAAGCCGGAGATGAAAGTGCGGCCTTAATAATATCCGAATACTCTTTGGAAGGTATCTGTCCTTCCAGGTATCTCGGTATCGTCACCTCTCCGAATCCCAGCGAAAGGGACAAAGGAGCCTTTCCGATCTTATAAATCTTCATGAGCTTTTCGATATCGTCAATCGATACAAGTCCCTCTGCCGCCCTGTACTGTTCATCGATTTCCTGAACATTCTTATCAATAAGACCCGGAATGCTCATTTCCTCTCCGCACTCCGCGCAGACAGCCACAGTGATTGCAAAGGTGTATTCCTTATCCCTTATATTCTTTACGATGTCCTTCTTCCGCAACAGGTATTCGGTTTCTTTCCTGCACTCTATGCAGAAATATCTTCTTCCCTTCTCTGTCATAATGGTCACCTCCGATTTGCCTCCTGATTATCTGAAATAATATGTAAGCGGATACTTCTGTTCGTGGAACGAAAGAACAATCCCTCATCGATAACATAATCCAGAAACATATTTATGTTATCCTGACGTATGGCGTTCCGCTCAAGCCGATAATTATCCTTTTCAACAGCTTCCTTCACCTCGGAAAGATACCGCTCTATATCTTTCTGATTTATATTCAATACTTTATCCTCCGCGGAGTGTATGATGGCTTTTTTAATTTATTCCATCATTATAGTCCCATGATTGCTTTTTGTCAATATCCCATCATCTCTACCTTCATTTTCCTATCATCTCCACCTTCATTTTCTTCCAAAACTGCTTCACTTTGCCCTCGCCGTATCCCGAGTTACAATTCAGAAACCAAAATAAGACAGAGAACCGTCCCCTGTCTTACGTAACCCAGGATTTGTGGAGCTGCGCCAATGCCGAGATTTAGAGAATCCGGAAGTATAGAAGAGTATACTTATTTGGCAATCCGGACGACGAGAGAGCGACACGATAGTGCTGTACGGGAGTCGGTGCCTGCTTGCCCGTCGAGCCAAAGCCTAACTGAGACTAAGACGCTCAGGAAGAGCCTTCCCGCCTAAGTCTCAGTAAGGCTTTGTCTCGCCGGAGCAGGCACAACGCTCCCGTACAGCACTATCGTGTCGCTCTCTCGTCTGTTTGTTGGAAGGCGGTAGTTGCGAAATCAGGCGTTAAACTGTGCTTTTTCTCATGCTTTGCAGAGAGTGATTTATTTCTCGTTCTCAAGATTTACGAAACCGCTCCAATGACATTTAATTTAGACGGAAATGTCTCTCGGACAGTTTGATATTTCAAGGTTCTGTGAAAATGATTGGATCTTTACTTAATGGCATTGTAACCGCTCCTCATTAATCTGTAGGGAATAGCCAAAGATGACAGGCTATGATCGTATTTAAAGCCAGCCAATAAACAGACGAGATGGGCCCGCGATAGTAAGACAGGGGACGGTTCTCTGTCTTATGACTTAGCATACGCTCCTTTGTACGTATACTTTCCAGTGATCATGATATACTTTGTTTCATGCTGTTTCTCTTACTTTCAGTTTATTCCAGAGAACGACATCAACGGCAGTTCGGCTGGTAGTACTCCCACCGTTAGCAGGAGTTTCCGGTTATTCAAATATCCTTCTGCACCAGTCCGGCAGAGGATCCGCTTTGTACAGCCAATCACCATTATTAAAAAAAGCTACTATTTGAAATGCTTTCGAATTATCATAAATACGGACAGAATCACATAAAGGAATTAGCTCTATAAGTGTTTGTTGTAAAATAAAATTGTAGTTAGTTGCAAAACAAAAATGTAGGTGGTTGCAACTACATTTTGTAGGTGATTGCAAAAACGAAATGTACTTCCCAGGAAAGGGTTGCGCCATGTGGTAGCACCCGAGTCGGAAATACAAAAATCCATTGCAGACATATGGCCCAATCATTATCCTTGTTATGGTGACAAACCAAAATGAACAAGGAGGAAAGGAGTATGA
>JAFUCO010000037.1 GCA_017459635.1 Blautia sp.
CTAATAGGCGACGCAGCATTTTCTCTGCCAGAGGCCGCGGTTCCGTACATATGGTCAGTCCTCCCCCTACGGCGTCCGACTCGCCAAAATCCTTGCGGCACCATAGCACCACAAATCCTGAACTATGGCACTATCTAAATGACATTGGGACGGTTCTCTGTCTTGTTTACGCAGGCAGACCGTCATCTGTGATCATGCTCGTTCCTCGTTTAAGGTAATTCCCGTACCCGCGTTTTCCGGTGAAGTTCCCGTCTTTTACTATACTTCTGCCGCGCAGGAACACCTGTTCCACACTGCCTCGGACGCGCATTCCTTCATAGCACGTGTAGTCTCCCGCGCCGTGCATTCTGTCTATTGAAAGCACATGCTCCCTGTCGGGATCAAAGATCACAAGGTCGGCATCGGAGCCTGTGGAGACTGTTCCTTTTTGGGGATACAGCCCGGCTGCCCTGGCAGGATTTGTGCAGGCATATTTTATCAGCTGCGGCAGGGTTATCCTTCCCTTGCATACACCTTCTGAATAAAGCAGTGTCAGGCGTTCCTCCACTCCGGGGGCTCCGCTCGGGCATTTTGTGAAATCATCGGCGCCCTGCTGCTTCTGCCTGCTGAATGTGAACGGGCAGTGGTCGGTGGCAACAGTGTCAAGGACATTATCTGATAGTGCCTTCCACAAGGCTGCGCGGTCTGCCTCCTTTCTGAGAGGAGGTGCCATTATCGCTTTGAGTCCCTCCTGGTCATCCTCATACATGCTGTCGCCAAGCAGCAGGTACTGGGTGCAGGTCTCAACCCCGAAATGCTTCTGTCCCGTTTCCTTTGCCCTGAGCACCTCACGAAGCCCGGCTTCGGAGGAAAGATGCACGATATATACAGGAGCCTCTCCGGCAGCGCGTGCAAGTGAAAGGAATCTGTGTACTGCCTCGGCTTCCGCTTCCGCAGGCCTGCTTACCGGATGATAACGGGCTGCCGTTTTACCCTCACGCACAAAGCGTTCACGCCAGTACCTGACTATGCCGTCATTCTCGCAGTGGGACGCGATCAGTATGTTCTCTTCGGCTGCCCTTGCGAGTATCTTCATCATATCAAAGTCATTGATCATATAGTCATATGTCATGTAGACCTTGAAGCTGGTTATTCCCTCTTCGCGGGCAAGCAGCGGCATCTCATCCAGCACGGCATCATTGACATGCTGGAACACTCCGTGGAAGCCGTAATCGACCGCCGCTTTCCCGTCAGCAAGCCGGTGATACTCGTCTGACTGGTGCCTGAGGGCACAGCCTTTAGGCCCGAAGGCCATATGATCGACTATAGTGGTCGTTCCGCCACAGGCGGCCGCGACAGTTCCGGTATAAAAATCATCAATAACTCTGGCAATGCCCACGTCAAGGTCCATGTGGGTGTGAATATCGACCGCCCCGGGAAAGATATATTTACCGGAAGCGTCGATAACGGCAGTATCCCCGCCGGGCCGGAATGCCTCTCCCGGAACACCGGGATGCACCCCTTCTGCACCGGGATGCTCATGAAGCGCCGTATCTTCACAGGGATGCGCCTGACACTTCCCGTCTTTGCATAGAAGGTCTCCGGTTCCGGTGACATCCGCCTCTGCCGCGTCAAATACCCCGATGATCTTTTCACCTTCTATCAGGATATCAGCTCTCCTGACCTCATCGCAGGTGACAAGGGTCCCGCCTTTTATCAATGTTTTCATACCGAATCGCCCCCATTTTATTAAATGCTGTCTGTAAAGTCCATGCGCCTTCGATCTTCATAAAGGATAATAACTGCAAGTGCCCGGGCAAACCCGTATGCACACCGGATTTTTAAGCCTGAAAGCCATTATATTCTATAGATGAAATCTTGTCCCGGTCTTTCCTTCCAGTCCTTCGTTTGCCTTCATAAGCTGTGTTATCATTGCTTCTCTTCCGCTGCCGCTTTTTACAAACTCTACACATGCCTCGACCTTTGGAAGCATTGAACCCGGCGCAAATTCTCCGGCTTCAATAAGCTTCTGTGCGCTCTCCGGTGTAAGCTCGTCAAGCTCCTTCTGGTCAGGTTTACCATAATGTACCGCGACCTTCTCGACTGTTGTCAGTATCACAAGGACATCCGCGTCGATCTGTTCAGCAAGCTTCTCGGCTGCCAGGTCCTTGTCGATAACTGCGGCTGCCCCTTTCAGATGATTCCCGTAATTGTTTGCTACAGGTATCCCCCCGCCTCCGCAGGCGATCACGATATGACCGCTTTCTACCAGCGCCTTCAATGTATCTATTTCAACTATCCCCAGCGGTTTTGGGGAAGCAACGATACGCCTGTACCCGCGTCCCGAATCCTCGATGACACGATAGCCCCTCTCCCTTATCAGTACCTCTGCTTCCTCCTTTGTCATGAATGAGCCTATCGGCTTTGTCGGCTTAAGAAATGCATGATCCGCCGGGCTTATAAGGACCTGCGTAAGCATCGTCGCGCAGCCCTTGTTGATCCCTCTGTCAAGCAGTTCTTCTCTCAAGGCATTCTGAAGGTCATAGCCTATATAGCCCTGGCTCATTGCCACGCAGACTGAAAGCGGGCAGAAAATGTGTTTTTCAGGTTCAGAACGTGAAAGAAGAGTCATGGCGTCCTGCAGCATACCAACCTGCGGACCATTGCCATGGACAATGATGATCTCGTTGCCTTCCTGTATGAGATCCGCTATCGCGATGGCTGTCTTCTTGACCGCCTTCATCTGTTCAGGAAGGTTTTCCCCCAGGGCATTTCCTCCAAGTGCAACGACTATCCTCTTTCCCAATTCGTATTCACCTCTTTCTCAACAGAAATGTCTGGGAATATTGTTCTCTGCCAGTGCCTTCAGGGTACCTGCCGCATCCTTCTGTTTTGCAAGGAAGATCATTGCCGCGATTATATAGGGCTTGAAGCTTGCCTCTTTGTAAAGCGGATCGCGGTAACGGTCAAACACGCTTGCAGCTACTTCACCGTCTTTGCAGGAAACATCATTTATGTCAGCAGGCAGGCAGTGCAGATAAAGCGCCTTCCCATCCTTTGTAAGCGACATCATCTCTTCTGTGCAGCACCAGTCCTTGTGGAGCGCATTCTGGGCAAGAAGCTCCTTTTCAAGACGGTCTATTCCATCGAAGTCGCCTTTGGCATACAGGTCAGTTCTCTTCTCCATTGCCGCATAAGGAGCCCAGCTCTTGGGATATACTATGTCGGCATCTTTAAAGGCGTCTTCCATGGAGTTTGTCTTACGGAAAGAACCGCCCGATGCTGCAGCGTTCTTTTCAGCAACGGCTATTGTATCCTGCATTACATCATAACCATCCGGATGGGCAAGGACAACGTCCATTCCAAATCTGGTCATAAGCCCGATAACCCCCTGTGGCACTGAAAGCGGCTTGCCGTAGCTGGGTGAATAGGCCCAGGTCATTGCTATCTTTTTGCCCTTAAGATTTTCTGCGCCCCCGAAGGTATGGATAATGTGCAGCATGTCCGCCATGCACTGTGTAGGATGATCGATGTCGCACTGAAGATTTACAAGCGTAGGCTTCTGCTCCAGCACTCCTGCCTTATATCCGGCAGTCACCGCATCGACCACGTCGCGCATGTACTTGTTCCCTTTTCCAATATACATATCGTCACGGATGCCAATGGCATCTGCCATGAAGGAGACCATGTTGGCAGTTTCGCGCACAGTCTCGCCATGGGCGATCTGGCTCTTTCCCTCATCCAGATCCTGCGACTTAAGTCCCAGCAGATTGCAGGCACTGGCGAATGAAAACCTGGTACGTGTAGAATTATCGCGGAAGATCGAGATTCCGAGGCCCGAATCAAAGATCCGTGTGGAAATATTCTGCTCCCTCAGATGTCTGAGCGCGTCGGCAACCGTAAAAACGGCGCTGATCTCATCGTCGGTCTTTTCCCACGTAAGGAAGAAGTCACCGTTATACATGTTCTTAAAATCAAGTCCGTTAAGCTTTTCGATATACTGCTGCAATTTCTGATCCATGTATCATTCCTCACTTTCTTTAGCCGGTGTTCCCGCGCGGAACTGGGTCACATCTCCTGTTTTCTCTTCGTCCGGATACAGGCACACTGCTGCCGCGTAGACCGCTGCGCAGGTTACAAGGTCCTGCTTCCAGGTTATCTCATTCGGTGCATGGGCCTGGCTCTCTGCGCCCGGTCCAAAGCCAACACAGGGGATCCCGTACCTTCCCTGAATTGCAACTCCGTTGGTCGAGAAGGTCCATTTGTCGGTAAGCGGACGTCCGTCACGCTTGTCCATCGCCGAAGGCCTTCCGATACGCTTATCTCCGAACATCGCCTTGTGGGCATCGACGAGAGCCTTTACATGAGCTGCGTTTTCCTTATTTATCCAGGTCGGGAAATAGCTTTCGGTTTCATACACTTCGCCGGTCCATGACGGCCTGTCATACATGTACATCGAAACCTTAACGTCATCACCGTATTTCTTTACGGCAGGGAGCGCGCGTATCTCGTCCAGGCATGAGGTGTAGGTTTCGCCTGCGGTCATTCTCCTGTCGATTGAGATCGCGCAGGAATCCGCAACCGCGCAGCGGCTGGGTGAAGTAAAGTAGATCTGAGAAACCGTGCAGGTGCCTCTTCCAAGGAAGCGGGCGTCCTCATAGTGCTCAGGGTTGAATTCGGGCTCAAGCATCTTTACAAGGCCTTTGATCTCATCCTCCGGGGCGCACCCGTTCTCATTGAGCGCCCTCACATCCTGAAGAATATCGGCCATCTTGAAAATAGCATTGTCCCCGCGCTCCGGTGCGCTTCCATGGCAGGATATTCCCTTTACATCTACACGGATCTCCATCCTCCCACGGTGTCCGCGGTAAATGCCTCCGTCTGTCGGCTCGGTTGAGATGACAAATTCAGGTCTGATCCCATCCTTATCGATTATGTACTGCCAGCACATACCATCGCAGTCTTCCTCCTGGACGGAGCCTACTACCATTATCTTATATCCATCGGGAATAAGATCCAGATCCTTCATTATCCTGGCTGCATAGACCGAGCTTGCAACTCCGCCCTCCTGGTCAGAGCCTCCGCGGCCATATATGATCTCATCTGTCTCGTAGCCCTCGTAGGGATCCGCTTCCCAGTTGTCCCTGTTCCCTATACCGACTGTGTCAACATGTCCGTCAAGGGCGATTATCCTGTCTCCTTCGCCCATCCAGCCGATAACATTTCCAAGGCCGTCGATCTCCACCTTGTCAAAGCCGAGCTTTTCCATCTCATTCTTTATACATTCGACTACTTCCTTCTCCTCGCAGCTCTCACTCGGATGAGAAATCATATCACGAAGAAAACGGCTCATTTCCGGCCCGTATTTCTTTGCTGCATCAATGATCTTTGAATAATCCGGTGCCATTCTTTTATTCCCTCCTGTTATTTTTTTCTGTAAAAAGTGTTCTCCAGAGGCAGCTTCGTCCTGAATATCCCGTCTCTGGCATAATAGGCTCCCTGTACGGCAGGTGCAGTGGGAATAGTTGCTATCTCTCCTATACCTTTTGCTCCATATGCTGTCTCGGGAAGCTCCTCCTTCTGCACATATATTGCATGGATGTCCGGTATCTGGTTCGCACGCAGCAGCCCCAATGTGCCGAATTTTGCCGTAGGCACGCAGTCAGCAAGAGGCCAGTCCTCTGTCAGGGCATATCCCATTCCCATAAGCACTCCGCCCTCTATCTGTCCCTGAATCGAAACCGGATTTACAACCTTGCCTGAATCGTGCGCCGCATATATCTCCTTCACTCTGCCCTCATCATCGAGGATCGCCACGTGTGTGGCATAGCCATAGGCAATATGGCTTTTCGGGAAGGGCTTGTCTGCCCCAAGCTTATCGGTAGGCTCAAAGTACTCATAGAAGAATTCTCTTCCTTCAAGCTTTGACAGTTCTCCGCCTTTGCTTTTAAGTGCTTCAGCCAGCTCCATCGCCGCTTTCCGTACCGCCTCACCTGAGAGCAGAGTCTGGCGTGAGCCGGAAGTAGTTCCGGAATCCGGTGCTATTTCGGTATTAACAGGCGCATTTCTTATTTTTGACAGCGGAAGCCCTGTCGCCTCGGCCACATCCTGGCAGAACACCGTCGCACATCCCTGTCCGATATCCGAGGCCGCGCAGTAGATAACGCACACCCCGTCTTCCACAACAAGCTTTGCCCTGCCCTTATCGGGCAGCCCCACACCCACGCCGGAGTTCTTCATTGCGCAGGCTATTCCCGCATGGCTGCGGTTATTCTCATAGACGTCTTTTACAGCAAGCAGAGTCTCTTTAAGGGCTGTTGAACCGTCTGCTATCTGGCCGTTTGGAAGAACCTTCCCGGGCTCGATGGCGTTGCGGAAACGTATCTCCCAGGGCGAAAGCCCCACCTCCTCCGCAAGCAGGTTTATCATCGTTTCCAGCGCGAACTCGCTCTGGCAGACACCGAAGCCTCTGAAAGCCCCGGCCGGAGGATTGTTTGTATAATATCCATAGCCCCGTATGTCCGTGTTCTGATAACAGTACGGACCTACCGAATGGGTACAGGCCCTTTCAAGAACCGGACCGCACAGCGAGGCATAAGCCCCTGTGTCAAAATATATGTCACAGTCAAGGCCGGTAAATATGCCGTTCTCATCACACCCCAGAGTAAAGGTGCCCTCCATGGCGTGGCGCTTGGGATGGAAGTTAAGCGATTCCCTGCGGGAGAACTTCGCCTTTACGGGGCGCTTGAACTTCCAGGCTGCAAGCGCGGCGATATGCTGTACCGTCACGTCCTCCTTGCCGCCGAAGCCTCCCCCCACAAGCTGGTTCTCAACCACGATCCTTTCCGGATCCCAGCCGAACATTATTGCGGTTTCCTTGCGTGTATCATAGGCTCCCTGGTCGGTGCTCAGGATCTTGATACCGTCCTTATATGGAAACGCGACTGCGCACTCCGGTTCAAGGAAAGCATGCTCTGTGAAAGGAGTTGAGAAATGCTTTGTCACCTTATGCGCCGATTCAGCCAGCGCTTTCGCGGCATCCCCGCGGGTCACGTGCCGCGACTGGCACAGGTTTCCTCCGCTGTGTACTTTTGGGGCATCCTCTGCCATGGCCTCCTCTATGCTCCTTACCGGAGTCAGGACTTCATATTCGACCTCTATCAGTTTTTTTGCTTCTTCAAGTATTTCCGGTGTCTCGGCCGCCACCAGGCAGACCGCGTCCCCGACGCACCTGGTAATGCCTCCGACGGGAATAATGACATCCCAGTCCTGCTGGATATGCCCGACCTTATTGTTAGGCACATCCTCGGCAGTCAGGACTCCTGCCACTCCCGGGAGCGCCAGTGCTTTCGAGGCATCGATGCTGACGACCCTCGCGCGGGGATATTTAGTCCTCACCGCCGAAAGGTGAAGCATATCATCCATCACTATGTCGTCAGGATACTTGCCGTATCCAAGGACCTTCTTCCTTACATCCACCCTGAAAGCCGCGTCTCCGACTCCGAAGCTGTCACCCTTCTCTCTGTCGGGGTCTATGGTTTCCTCTCCACGAAGGATCGCCGCAGTCAGTGTGATGGCTTCTATTATCTTCTTATATCCTGTACATCGGCACAGATTTCCCCGGATGGCAGCCTTGATCTCATCCTCAGAAGGGTCAGGGTTCTTCATCAGGAGTGCTTTACCCGCCATCACCATACCGGGAGTGCAGAAGCCGCACTGGACTGCGCCTTTTACGCCGAAGGCATATACAAATGCCTCTTTGTCGGAATCAGACAGTCCTTCGACCGTAATGATGCTCTTTCCGACAGCTTTTTCGGTAGTCATAACGCATGAACGTACAGCCCTTCCGTCCACTATGACGGTGCAGGTTCCGCAGGCGCCCTCGCTGCAGCCATCTTTTACTGAATACAGCTGCAGGTCATCCCGCAGAAAACGCAGCAGCGGCTTTTTTTCATCGGTTCCGCACAGCTGACCGTTCACGGTAAACTGAAATTTTCCCGTCACTTTCTCATCCTCCTCCCGGCAATATTTCCTGACCGGTGTCCCTGCCTGATAAAAGGTTCCGCAGCCTGTCATTTTATCCATTAAAAAGCCAGGCACATCACCTCTGCTTTTTAGCAGAGCAGATATGAATAATAATCAAGCACCGTCCTTATCATCAGGGATGTCATATCCTGTGCTGTCTTCAGGCTGTCTCTGTCAGTAACGACTGTATTCTGCCCTGCGCGGATCATTATGCTGCCGTCATCCTTGATGAGGAAGCCTTCATTATCGCTGTTTTCAAAATCCTCCAGTGACCAGAACAGGGTAAACTTATCTCTGTACGGCCTTTCGTCATACGGGCAGAAAACGGCACAGTTTCCGCATTCATTGCACATGCCGTCCACATGGAGTATCTGGGCGGTTGCGCATCCCGGTATATGTATGACTACATTGGCCCGGTTCGGACATACCTCCGCGCACGCTCCGCATATGGTCTCACAGCCAAGGCATCTTCTATCCGGGGAAGCGCACAGGTCTATTTCCACTGTGCCTTTTCTTTCCCGATACAGGGCTTCATCATATGCGCCGCCCGCTTCAGAACCTGTGCAGCAGTCTCCCGCTGTTGCGCCGCCTGTCCCAGAGCCTGTGCAGCAGTCTCCCGCTGTTGCGCCGCCTGTCCCAGAGCCTGTGCAGCAGTCTCCCGCTGTTGCGCCGCCTGTCCCAGAACCTGTGCAGCAGTCTCCTGCTGTTGCACCGTCTGCTTCAGAGCCTTTGCAGCAGTGTTCTCCGGCTATTGCGGCGGCGGATCTGCAGGCGTCAGCAATAGCCTCGACCACAGTTGCGGGGCCGCCTGCGCAGTCACCTGCCGCATAAACGCCTTCAACGGTAGTCATCATATTTTCATCCACGACGGGCCTGCCCTTATCGTCTATCTGCGCACCAATCTTTTCAAACAGCGCTGTATCTATGCGCTCACCTACTGCCGCGATTACCAGGTCGGCAGGTATGCTTATCTGACGGCCGGTCTTCACAGGGCTCCTTCTTCCCGAGCTGTCAGGAGCGCCCAGTTCACAGACATCACATGTAAGGACACCGTCCTTAAGCCCGACAGGGGCTAAGAGTTCCATGAATTCTACTCCATCATCGAGTGCCATCTGAAGCTCTTCCTCATCAGCCGGCATGTATCTTTTTGTCCTGCGGTATACAAGCCTCACATGCGGTTTTCCGGGCAGTCTTACTGCTGCCCTGGCAGTATCCATTGCAGTATTTCCGCCTCCGAGAACTACCACATCCGTCCCGGGTTTCAATTTCTCCGGCGTCTTTTTGGCTTTTTCAAGGAATTCCGCCGCATCCATCGCCTCACCGTATTCAAGAGGCTGTCTTCCCGACTTCCAGGCACCGACTGCGACGATGATGTCTGTATAACCCTGTTCCTTAAGGTCACTTAAAGAAGAAACCTCCACACAGGTCTTTATTTGCGCGCCATAGGCTGTGCAGATACGGATATCGCGGTCTATGCGTTCGGATGCTATCCTGAATTCCGGGATCACATGCTTCACTACACCACCCGCGGTATCTCTCTTTTCAAACACCGTTACCGGCAGTCCAGAGCGGGAAAGGAATGCCGCCGCCGCAAGGCCCGCGGGGCCTCCGCCAACCACGGCGATGCGCCTGTCTGAGGATGTGTTCTTATTTACAGTTATTCCTGAAAGCACTTTATCATATGCTTCCTCTGCTGCCAGCAGCTTCATATCACGTATGTGCAGCGTTTCTTCATAATGGCTGCGCATGCACTTGTCGCCGCAGTGATGCGGACAGATAGTTCCCGTGATGAACGGAAGCGGGTTTTTATCAAGAATTATAGAAAGTGCTTTTTCAGGCTTTCCCTCCTCCATAGCTTTTAAATATGCCGGAATGTCCTGGTGTACGGGACATCCTTCACGGCATGGAGCGGTAAAGCAGTCGAAAAGCGGCAGCGGCTTTCTGATATAGCGCTCCGGAAACGGCTTTACAGGCTTTCTGTACAGTATTCCGTTGTCGATTTCATTCTCGATCTCCTTCAGGGCTTCAGGTGATACTCCGCTGAAGGGCACTGGCTCACTGCAGACGACTTCACTGCATATCTGGCTCATCCTTTCATAACCGCCCGGCTTAAGGATGGTGGTTGCCATGGTAACCGGCCATATCCCTGCTTCAAACAGAGCCCTGCTGTTGTAAATGGAAGCGCCGCCGGAGAAGGATATCCTCATCTTTCCCTCAAACTGCTCTGTTATGAGCCTTGCAACATGTAACGAAAGCGGGAAAAGTGCGCGTCCGGACATGTACATCTCTTCGCTCGGAAGTTCTCCTGCTTTGACATCTACAGGGAAGGTATTGGTGAGCTTCACTCCGAATTCAAGCCCTTTTTCTGCTGCCAGCTTTTTAAGCCTTTCCAGCATTGGAACCGCGTCGGCCCACTGCAGATCCTCTCTGAAATGATGGTCATCAAAGGCGATATAGTCAAAGCCCAGGCCGTCCAGACGCTTTCTGGCATATTCATAGCCGAGGAGCGTCGGGTTGCATTTTATGTAGGTATTAAGTCCCTTCTCGGTAAGGAGATAAGTTGCTATCCGCTCTATTTCATCCGGAGGACATCCGTGAAGGGTGGACTCTGTTATGGAGCGGGAAACATGCGGGCTTATGCGTTCCGCAAAGTCCTCCGGCAGGTTCTTGAACCGGTCCTGGCTGCTCCGTATCCAGTCTGTACATTCCCGGAATATGTCTGTATTTCCGGCATCCTTCATCTGTTCTATGAATGTATCGATCTTTTCCGAGCGTATGCCCTCCAGGTCATAGCCTACCGACATGTTGAAAACGAACCCGTCGGGATCTCCAAGGCCGAACTCCTGTGCGATTACCTTGATGGCTATGTAAGCCTTCACATATTCATCAAATGCCTGAGGAACGGTAAGCTCTGTCGACCACTCGCAGTTGTAGCCTTCGTCGTGTGCGGTGATGCAGGGCTTGCTGATGCATTTTGCCAGCTCCTCACCGTCCATGATCTGTACTGTTTTAAGTTCAAAGAACCTTGCCCCGGAAACATATGCTGCTGCAATATTCTGGGCAAGCTGGGTATTCGGTCCGGCGGCAGGCCCGAAAGGCGACTCCACCTTCTCGCCGAAGATCGGCAGGGCTTTTCCGGGATCGTATTTTACGATCTTCCTGACTCCGAAAATCGACTTCTCATTATGGTACTCAGTCAGTATCCATTCCATAAGATGTCCGAAGGACATCGGTCTCATGATATCTCCCACCCTGTTCCCCCTCCTTTTTATCTGTTTTGTCCGGCTTTGTCACTGCGTCCCTGGCTGCAGGCCGGTTTTCCGCCATTCTTTTCTTTGCAGTCATGGTTTACGCAGCACTCCCCGGTTTCTCACAGGTCATTTTCTGTGCAGCACCGGCATCCGCCGGAACATCTCTTCATCCTTTTATAACTCTCAGTACTCCCGGTTGTTCAGGCTTCCCCAGAGAGCGCGGCTCTGTTCCATTGTCCATGCATTTATGCGCTCCTCATCTATCCCGACAAACTCGCGGTCCTTGTATAGTACTTTTCCATTTATTATTGTCGTGCGGCAGTTCTTTCCCATCATGCCGAACAGCATATGGCCGTCTATGTTCTCATCAGAGAAAGGTGTGAAGGGCTTATAATCCATGACTATGATGTCGGCAGCCGCTCCTTCCTTCAGGATTCCCAGCGGTTTTCCGAAGTATTTTTCCGCGATAATACGGTTGTTCCGGAAGAGCATGGTCATATCCTCGCCCCACGCCACATTTGGAAGCGCTGCCTGATGCCGCTGAATTATCAGGAACACCTTAAGGCTCTCCAGCATATCGTGGGTGTAGGCGTCCGTCCCCATTCCGACGGTTATTCCCTTCTGCATCATCTGAAGCACCGGGGCGCAGCCGACCGCGTTGCCCATATTGGATTCCGGGTTGTTAACTACCATTGTGCCGGTCTCTTTGATGATATCCATCTCGGCAGGGCTCACATGAATACAGTGGCCCAGCAGGGTTTTTTCACCAAGAAGTCCGTTGTAAAGAAGCCTGTTTACGGGCCGGCAGCCGTAGTTCCTGAGGCTGTCATACACATCGTTCATGCCTTCCGCAACGTGAATGTGGAAGCCCGTCATGCCGTTGTTGGCTTCAACCATCTTCTCAAAGGTGCGGTCAGAGATAGTAAACAGCGCATGTCCGCCGAACATCGCTTTTATCATGTCGTCATCGGCCTTCTTCGCCCAGGCGGCAAATTCCGCATTCTCGCGGATGCTTTGCTCAGTCTTTTCCTCACCGTCACGCTCCGATACCTCATAGCAGAGGCAGGCACGTATGCCAAGCTCCTTAGCCACATCCTTTATGGCAAAAAGGGAACCCGGAATTTCACAGAAGCTGGCGTGATGGTCAAAGATCGTTGTAACTCCATCCCGGATACAGTCCAGAATAGTCGCATAGGCGCTTGCCCTTGTGCCGTTAAGCGTAAGCTTACGGTCGATGGCCCACCACATGCCTTCAAGTATCTCGAGGAAATTCGTCGGATTATTGCCATCTATCGAAAGTCCGCGGGCAAGTCCGGAATAAATATGTGTATGGGCATTGATGAGGCCCGGCATGATCACTCCGCCATGGGCATCAACAAATTCCGCGTCCGGGTATTTTGCCTTCAGGTCTTTTAAATGGCCGACCTCTTTTATATCGGTCCCTTCAACCGCAACTGCCCCGTCCTTATAGAATGGAGCATCCGCATCCCGTGTTATAACATATCCGTTTCCGATAAGCAGCATACTCATCCCTCCTGTTTCTCCGGTGCCTCACTGCTGAGGCCAAGTCGTTTCAGCATGGTCTTTTTAACTGCTCTCAATATATTTTCATAACCTGTACAGCGGCACAGATGCCCTGACATGCGCACCCTTATCTCTTCATCCGAAAGAAGCCGCTTTTCATTTAAGATCTCCACCGCGCTCATAATAGCGCCGGGTGTGCAGAAGCCGCACTGGACAGCCGCCTCATCTATGAAAGCCTGCTGGATGTCAGAGATCCCTCCGTCCGGGTCGGCAAGGCCTTCGAGTGTAAGTATCTCCTTTCCGTCTGCCCATACAGCCAGATATATGCATGAGTTAAAGCATTCTCCGTTTACCAGCACATTGCACGCGCCGCATTCACCGACCTCGCAGCCTTTTTTGACGCTGGTCAGCCTGAAATCGTTCCGGAGGAGATCCGTGAGGGATGCCCTTACATCTATCATGGCCTCCCGTTCTTTACCGTTAACGGTACAGTGAATAAGCTTATACTGCTTCAAGAGAGAACACCTCCTCCAAGAATGACAGCCTGCGTAAACGCCCTTCCGGCGATCACTACGGCTATGTGCTCACGGAAAGCTTTCGCGGCTCTCCAGCTGTCCCTTGGATGAATATCATTGAGGACTGCTGCCGCGAACTCATCGACTGTCTTTTTATCGACAGGTCTTCCCTTTGCCGTCTCCTCGGCCGACACTGCCCTGAGTGGTATCGGACCGGCAACGCCATAGGCTATCCTGGCATCCTCTATGGTACGCTTGTCTTCCGAAAGCTTAACGTTCACCGAGCAGCCCAGGTTGGCTATGTCCATTGCTTCCCGCATCGCGTATTTAATGTAGTGTCCGGTATATCCTTCCCAGGATTTTTTCGGGATAAGGATTCCGGTCTGCAGTTCACCCGGCTTCAGGTCAACTTTGCCTGCTTTAATATAGAAATCCTGTATGGGAATCCGTCTGACACCTTCGGGGCCGGTGATCTCGATTATTGCGTCCCAGGCAAACAGTGTGGATGCTGAGTCAGCCGATGTGACGCCATTGCAGGTATTTCCGCCGATGGTGCCGATGTTGCGGATCTGAGGACCGCCAACCTTGCCGACTGCTTCACCCAGCACCGGGATCTTCTCTTTTATTATCGTGTCGGCTTCAATATGTGAAAAGCTGGTGAGAGATCCTATGCGGATGGTTCCGTCCTCCTCAAGGCGCACTCCGCGGAGGGCATCTATCCCGTATATGCTTACAAGCTCGGCTCCGGCGCGTTTTCCCTCACGTATCTGTACAAGGACATCGCTTCCTCCGGCTATGATCTGTGCTTCCGGATGCTCAGTAAGGAGACTCACGGCCTCCTCCACGCTCCGGGCTTCATAGAGTGCTTTTATATCATACATTTACTGCACCTCCTGATTCTTACCTGAAGACGCTGCCGCATCGTCATCTTCTTTGCTGCCGGCTCCCGGTTCTTTGTCAAACAGCCCCGCCTCTGAAAATGCACGGAACAGGTTGTGCGGATTCATCGGTGCTTCTTTAACAGCAACGCCTGTGGCATGGAATACCGCATTCCTTATCGCCGGAGCTACCGAGCACGCCGGCGGTTCTCCAAGGGCTTTTGTCCCGAAAGCGCTGGTGGGTTCCTCATTCTCCACGAACAGTGCCTTCAGGTCAGGATGATCCATAAAGGTCGACAGCTTATAGTCGAGCAGGTTGTTGTTGAGCGTACGTCCGGTCTTCGGATCGAATATCATTTTTTCCGAAAGGCCGTACCCGATGCCCATGCTCATTCCGCCATGCACCTGAGCCTCCGCAAGCGAAGGGTTGATCAGTTTTCCGGCATCATGGCAGTTTACCACATCCACAAGCGTGACCTTGCACATAGGTATATCCACCTCAACCTCGGCTATAGTACAGCCGAAGGAATAGGCATTTGACTTGATCTGATAAGTGCTCTCAGCGGTGATATGGCGGCTTTCGCTCAGGCTGTACTGAGCTTCCTCGGCGAGCGAGGCAAGGCTCATCAGTACCCGTCCGTCAGTGGTACGCACGATGTTTCCATCGATTATATCAAGGTTGAACACTGGCATGCGCGTCAGGATGTGCGCGTAATCCAGTATCCTCTCCTTCAGAAGCAGTCCCGTCTGCCTGATGGAAAAGCCTGCTGTATAGGTCTGCCTTGACGCATAGGCGCCTGTGCCGAACGGAGTCACATCCGTATCCTGGCAGGACATCACATGTACCTTCTCAATGGGAACACCGACAACATCGGCCGCCATCTGGGCGAATGCGGTATCCGCTCCCTGGCCTATCTCGGTCTCGCCTACCTGAACCTGGAAGGAACCGTCGGGATTAAGCACCATACGGCACGAGGATGTCTCAAGCGAAATGGGCCATACGGCTGTGTTGTACCAGAAAACAGCCATTCCTATTCCTTTTCTGATGTCCCCTGTCTGATTTTTGTATTCTTCAGATTTTCTTTTATAGTCAATTGCTTCCATCGCCTTCTCAAGGCACTGGTTGAAGGAATCCGCATACATCTCATTTTTGGAAAAACCGTCTGTGTATCCGACCTTCATCAGGTTCTTCCTTCTGAATTCCAGCGGGTCTTCGTTGAGCACTGCTGCCACCTCCTCGGTGTGGCCCTCCACTGCCCACATGGCCTGAGGAATTCCGTATCCCCTCATAGCTCCGGCTACCGGTTTGTTTGTAAAAACGGTATAGGCATCCACTTCAACATTGTCGCAGGGATAAAGCTGCGGGAATGCGCCGGCTCCTTTTGCGCAGATGCTGTGTCCATGGGAGGCGTATGCGCCCTGGTCGGAGAAGCATTCCAGCTTTCTCGCCGCATAGGTTCCGTCCGGGCGGACCCAGGAGATTATATGGCTCCTTATTGCGTGCCTTACCCTGTTGCTCACAAAGGTCTCCTCACGCGGAACATCAAGCTTCACAAGGTGCCCGCCGGTCTGAATGCTGAGCCAGGCACACAGGGGCTCGTACAGGATATCCTGCTTGTTGCCGAAGCCGCCTCCGATGTAAGGCTTCACCACCTTTATCCTGCCCCAGTCCATGCCAAGCGCCTGTCCGACCACGCGCCTTACGATATGCGGGATCTGGGTTGAGCTTACTATCTGGATACGGTCCCCTGTCATTTCTGCGTAGCAGATGAAATTTTCTATATGGCAGTGCTGTACCGTGGGGGTATCATACCACCCTTCCACCTTGATAAGGCCTGGTTCCTTTATCGCCTGTTCGTAATCTCCCTTTCTTATCTGCGTATGCTTTAATATGTTGTTCGGATAAGCCTCGTGCAGCTGAGGCGCTCCGTCCTTCATTGCCTCCTGAACGTCAAGCACGAACGGATACTCTTCATATTCCACCCTGATCAGCCTTAATGCCTGTGCGGCGGCAACCTCGTCCTCCGCTACCACGGCAGCTATATCATCCCCGTAGAACTTTACGTCCTCCGTGAGTATCAGGCGGTCGGCCACATCCTGGTGCGCCGGGTCTGTCGACCAGGGATGCCCGGCAGTTGCGAAATAGTGCTTCTCCTTCAGGTCAAAACACGTCAGTATCTTAACGACCCCCGGCACTTTTTCGGCTTCAGCCGTATCTATCTTAAGCACTTTACCGTGGGCGATCGTTGAATGGAGTATCCTTGCAACGTAGGCACCCCGGTCACACAGATCATCTGTATACCTGGTGCGCCCGGTGACCTTGTCATAGGCATCGACACGCTTCACACTTTTTCCTGCATACACAGGACATCCCTCCTTCCGTTACTGATATAAGGCAGCGGCAGTCCTTCTTCCGGGCTGCTTATTTTCGTTTATTACTCAATTATCATTTTTTTATTCCGGAGTCCGGATCCTGGTCATGGCTCCTTTATGACTGTTTTTTATAATGCACACTCTTTACCTGCAGCAAATTTCCGTACTATACATGTCCTGTCAAGTTCAAGGTAGAATGCCTTCTCAAGTCTTTCCCTTACAGATGCATGCTTCTCCTGCTCCGCTTTAATATCACAGGGATCAGGGCCTGCATTATATGGTACTTCCGTTTTTTTGCTTACTGTATGCGCTGTTTCTGTTCCATATCCTTCTTTTAAGTCGTCCAGCACCAGAGCGTCAAACTCGTATCCGGCTTCAAAGCTTCCGACCTTGCCGAAAAAGGCTCCTCCCCCTTTTGTAGCCAGATAAAAGCTCTCGGGAAATGTCAGTGGTTTTGCTTCATGATCTACATAGAGCCTGTAAAGCTTTGAAGCCTGTATTGCATCTGTTGCCGCCCGGAATACCGACTCCGAATTCCCGGCCGCCACATCGGTCCCAAGACCCACGCGCATGCCCGTCTCAAGATACCTTCTGACCGGCGCGATTCCTGATGCCAGATTTATGTTCGATGCCGGACAATGAGCAACAAAAACCCCGTTATTTCGCATAAGAGCAACTTCATCGTCCGTTGAGTATACGCAGTGAGCCATTATGCAGGGTGTTTCTCTTCCGAACAGTCCATGTTGATCATAAACATCCCCGTAGAACGATGCGGAAGGACATAGAGACAGGACAAGCCTGACCTCATCAGGGTTCTCTGAAAGGTGCGACTGTACCGGGAGGGCGTTCTCCTTTGATATCTTTCCAAGCTCATCCAGGAGCTCATCCGTACAGGATACGGCAAAGCGCGGGGTAATTACAGGCCTGGTGCGCTCAAAGCCTCTCTTAAGTACCTCCTCAAGGAACAGCCGCGTGTCAGCCGCAGCACTGCGGGCATCAGGTTCCAGCAGATACTCCGGAGCGTTCCTGTCCATATTCACCTTGCCCACATAGCTTATGATGCCGGTGTTCTCCAGGTGTTCCATCAGGGTCAGAGTAGATTTCCTGTGTATCGTCCCAAATACCACAGCCCGGGTGGTCGCGCTCCTCCTCATCTTATCTGCAAAAAAAGCATAGGCTTTATCAGCGTACTCTTCATCCTCATATCTGCTCTCCGCCGGAAATGTCATACGGTCCAGCCATTCAAGAAGCTCATAGTCCATTCCCGTCCCGATAAAACTGTACTGCGGCGCATGAATATGAAGATCGACCATCCCCGGAACAATAAGCCGGTCAGTACAGTCGATAAGAGGAAGCCCCCTGTACCGTTCAGGTATTTCATCAAATAAACCTTCACATACACAATCCAGACACACCGCACAGGCATTCTCTCTGATCTCCAGGTTTTCTCTGGAAGGGGTATGGCAGAAGACCCCTTTCAAAATAAAACTGTTTTCCAAAACATACCCACTTCCTCCCTGTGTTTTTGTATCATTTGCTTAAAAATGGTTATTATCTGTCCATATTATTATAACTCATAACCACAATTTAAGCAAGACAAGGGACGGTTCTCTGTCTTAAAAAAATAAGACAGAGAACCGTCCCAATGTCATTTAGATAGTGCCATAGTTCAGGATTTGTGGTGCTATGGTGCCGCAAGGATTTTGGCGAGTCGGACGCCGTCTTGTTTTTGTTTCAGTTTATTCCTTCCACTTTCCAGATGAACCTGACCTTCCCGTTCATCCCGTCTGAGATTCCTGAAAAACTGGTATAGCTCTCGCCGATTGATATGCTTTCTTTGAGAGCTTCCTGAACTCCTGAAAGATCAGGGATTGCCGCATTCAGCATTCCGGTTCCGAGAAGAAGCCCGGCTGCTCCGGCCTGCAGGTCAGCGCTGCCCTGACTCACCTTATCTGCCCCTTCTTTTGCGGCGGCTACGCCTTCTGTATAGGCAGCTATGCCTTCGCTGTACTCCTGCAGAGATTTGAGCTGTTCCAGTGCAGCACCGACTTTCTCTTTGCTTTCCTTGTCTGCTGCCGTCATCACAAGCCCAAGCACGGACTCATAATTATCCTTCGTTAGTTCTTCAACTGCAACACCTGCAGCATTCAGCTGCTCCTTTACTATTTCAAGCGCGCTGTCAAAGATCTTTTCAGCACCTTCTGTCAGAGCTTCATTGTTTTCGGTCAGTTTTCCGAGACCTTCTGCCAGCTCTGCTGAGCCGCTCTTCAGGTCGCCTGCTCCGTCGTTAAGCTTTGTAACCCCATCCATTATCTGAACCACGCCGCCCTTAAGGCTTCCAAGCTTTCCAAACACCTCATCTATAAATGAGCCCGCGTCCCCTTCCGATGCGGAAAAGATCTCGTTCGTCACAAGCACATAGCCTTCACCCCAGGAAAAATCTTCTGTCCGGCCTGTGATCTCAATGTAATCCGGCACTTCAGCATCGATAAGGTTCGTCAGCGATGCATAAGCCGGGTTCTCCAGGTCATCCGCAATACCCGGGAAGGCTATTCCCACAGCTATTGTATGCTCACCGTCACTCAGTACCCTGCCGTTAGTTATGCTGACATCGCTTATTGCATCATCATCCAGCAGAAATCCTGCTGCCACTGTGAACGGAACATGCAGGGTGCTTTTTTCTCCGTCTATCTCGGCTTCTCTTTCCTCATGATTCTCAAAGTCATAACGGATGGTAACCTCGCCGCTTTTGCCGGCGATCTCATCTGCCGTCACCTCTTCGCCATCAAGAAGATAAGTTACTTTTACCGTGACCGGCAGCTGATCTGAGGATTCTCCCTGATAGTAGATATCGTCTCCGCCCGCGTCCCAGGTTATCTCTCCATCACCGTCCTCAGTAAATGGCTCGTCGCCCTTAACATTTTCAATGTCTTCAAGGTCGCTCTCATCTTCCAGCGTCTGCTCTCCGGACGCATTTTCAAGCCAGTCGCTCACTATCACATCCTGAGGGGTACCCTCCGCATCCGCGATAACATAAACCGTCTCATTCTTATTTACATTCTCCGTATTGTCCGCTGCCGCTGTCCCGGCTATAGCAGTCTGACCCGTCAGCATTGCCGCCGCAGCTGCAGCTGCTGCCGCCGCGCGCACCATATATCTTTTATTCTTCATCTCATTATTCCTCCAGTTTTACATAGTTCCCGTGATGATCCGGAATGTGCTGTATTTACGTTTTCGAATGCCCACATAAGCGAGCGCTTCGGGCTGTTCTTAGCAGTTAAATCATGCCTTCTTGTTTCTCATGGTCTTTAAGAGAGACCACTTCCGGGGTAAAGTGACAAAATTCAAGTTTCATCATACTTTCATGTTTCTCGTAATCCTAAGATTGACTACTTACGGGGCAAAGTGACAAATTTCGAGTTTCATCATGCTTTCATATTTCTCGTAGTCTTAAGTATCACTCCGTCGAACAGAAGCAGCATGGCCGGCAGTATCAGGATTACGCACCCCATACTTATCACTGCGCCTCTTGCCATCAGCATGCACATGGATTTGATGATATCTATATCAGAATACATGGCAACTCCGAAGGTCGCCGCGAAAAGCCCCATACCGCTGACTATGATGGAAGGTATAGATGTCGCAAGCGAGATATTGACTGCGGCTTTCTTCTCCTTCCCGGACTTTCTCTCTGCTTTGTATCTTGTAGTCATGAGTATTGCATAATCAACCGTCGCTCCAAGCTGGATGGTACTTATGCATATCGGAGCTATGAAAGGCAGCGACTGGCCGAGATAATGCGCTGCTCCCAGATTGATGAATATCGCAAGCTCTATCACGCAAATCAGGATAAAAGGTATCGACAGGCTCTGCTCTACAATAAGAATTATCAGGAAGATAGCCAGGATTGAAACCAGGTTGACAACCTTGAAGTCATGTCCTGTTGTCTCGATCATATCCTTCATGCACGGAGCCTCGCCGATAAGCATTCCGCCTTCGTCATATTTTTTCAGGATCGTATTTAGCTCCCCTACCTGTTCATTTACTTCATCACTCGCCACCTTGTATTCCGAGCTTATCATCATAAGCTCCCACTTATCGCTGCGGAGCATTTTTACCGCTTCCTCCGGAAGCATCTCGTCAGGTATGCGGCCTTCGGTGAGCGAGTCAATGCCAAGCACATATTTCACCCCGTCCACTTCTTCCATCTCACTTATCATAGCCAGCTTATCTTTGGAGGAAACATTGCTGTCAACAAGCAGCATATGGGTGGAAGCGATGTCAAATTCATCCGCAAGTTTGTTCTTGGCGGTCACATATTCAATGTAATCCGGCAGGCAGTCGCCCATCTCGTAATATACTTCCTTATTCGTCAGACGGTAACCGTTAACAAACGGGATAAGCAGTGCCACAAACAGGATAAGGAACACAGGATAGATGCGTGTCAGCTTTTCCGAGAATGAATGCATCTCCGGAATCAGTGCCTTATGCCTTGTTTTCTGCAGCGGTTTGTCAAGTATCAGTATCATGGAAGGCAGCACTGTAACGCTTCCGGCCACTCCGAGCAGCACGCCCTTCGCCATGACGATGCCAAGGTCCCTTCCAAGTGTGAAGCTCATGAAGCACAGTGCGATAAATCCGGCGATAGTCGTAACAGAGCTTCCCACAACCGATACAAGAGTATCCCTGATAGCCAGCGTCATCGCTTCCTCATTCGCTTCTTTTCCTGTCCTGCTGTCGGCTTTCCTGTGTTCATTATAGCTGTTCCACAGGAAGATCGAATAGTCCATAGTGACAGCCAGCTGCAGCACTGCCGACAGGGCTTTTGTAATATATGAGATATTACCAAGGAAGAAATTCGTTCCAAGGTTAAGGACTATCATGATCCCTATCGAGGCAATAAATACCAGCGGTACAAGCCAGCTGTCCAGCAGCAGGAACATCGCCGCCAGTGCGCAGGCGACTGCAAGTGCCACATATATCGGCTCTTCCTTTTCGCACAGATCCTTAAGGTCAGTGACCAGAGCAGAAAGTCCGGATACGAAGCACTGCTTTCCGGCGATGCGTCTTATCTCGCGCACCGCATCCATTGTGACGTCCTCCGAAGTCCCGCTGTCAAAGAAAACAGCCATAGCCGTTGAATGATCGGTATTAAAGGCCTTATATAATTTATCCGGCAGCATCTCCTTAGGAATGGAAAGATCGAACAGTGAAGAATACCACAGGACACTGTCAACATGATCTACTTTTTTGATCTCCTCAGTCAAAGCGTCAACATCCCTGTCAGGCATGTCCTCAACTATAATTATCGAGAAAGCGACTTTCCCAAACTCCTCCTTCAGTTCTCCCTGCCCGATAACAGTATCCATATCCGAAGGCAGATAATCCAGCATATCATAATTGACCCTTGTCTTTACCATCCCAAACACTGCCGGTATAAGCAGTATCAGCGCAATGATAAAGATAAGAATATGGCGCTTCACCACTGTCTTTGAAAAACGCATGTAAATATGACCTCCTCTGTTAGCACTCATTTCTTTCGGTTGCTAATACTTCTGGGTCACACTTTACTAATAATCTCAGAAATATAAAATAGGCGATATTACATCACGTGTCTGAATTTTAGGCATATATATAATTTTGCCCAAAACAAGACAGGGGAAGGTTTCAATGTAGTTAAACAGTTTCATAGCGCAGGATTCTGGTGTTATGGTGCCGAAGGAAGGGCGGCTATCATTGTCCCCCTTATTACTTGATTTTCTCCAATAATTGCATTATCATTGCAGTTATCATTGAAAAATATGGTAAAACAAAGCAGCTTATTGGTATGGGGCCGGTTTTCTGTGTTGATTTTCAGCATAGAGAACCGTCCCCTGTGTTCATACAGGAGGTTCTTATGTCAGATCTCACCCGGCAGGCCATCAAGGCATCCTTCCGGAAGCTGCTTTCGGAACGCCCTCTTGCCCGCATCACAGTGCGGGAGATCGCGGCCGACTGCGGAATTAACCGAAACACCTTTTATTATCATTATCACGATATACCCGAACTCATGGAAGAGCTGATGCAGGACGAGGCCGCCGCCCTTATCGCCGGCTATACTGATATCTCATCGCTTGAAGACTGCGTCGAAGCCGCATTCAGATTTATCGTAGATAACCGGCGTTCCATCAATCACATATTCCACTCAGTAAAAAGAGAAGTTTTCGAGCAGTACCTGATGCGAATTTGCAGCTTCACGATTACATCCTGGTACAACACCGCTTTTCCCACCGGACACGGCAACGAAAGCAATGAGAACAGCGAAATCAATGAAAACCGCGAGAGAAGCAATGCTAACAGCGATAGAAGCGATGTAACCAGCAGGAGAAGCAATGCTAACAGCGATAGAAGCGATGTAAACAGCAGGAGAAGCAATGACAGCGAAGATCCTGCCAGAGAAAGATTCCTGCGTTTCCTGCGCTATGAGCTGTTCGGCGCGTGCATAGATTTCATGAATGAAGGTATGCCGACGGAGGCCATAGATGAAGCGAAGCACCTGCTCCGCCTCTCTCTTAACGCTATAACTACACAGGAAGCTGTGAGCGGCAACAGTTACGAATAATTGCTTATAACAGCCACTTTTCTCTTTACTTTTAAGGCCCATAAGTATAAAATGTAAATACAACTCAGAAGCGAAGCATACCCTTCCCATACAGGCTGGGAAATAATTAGATCATCCCCATTCTTTGAAGATCGGGAAGCAGCAAAATCTGCTGATCATTCCGGAAACAGGAGGGTTCTATGAAAAAGAAACAACTGAAACGTTTGATCGATGTCGCTTCAGGCAGAGTTCCGGCGGACCTTCATATCAAAAACTGCCGCGTGGTCGATGTGTTTAATAAGGAAGTATTCGAAAGCGACGTATATATCGCTGAAAGCTGTTTTGCGGGGTTCGGGGATGAAAGCTTTCCCGAGGCTCATGTAACCGTTGATGCCGGAGGACGGTATATGGTGCCGGGCTTCATTGACGGACATGTACATATCGAATCCTCGCACGTCACTCCACCCGAATTTGCCAGACTTGTAGTCCCGCACGGAACCACGACGGCAGTAGCCGATCCACACGAGATCGTAAATGTCTGCGGCCTGGACGGCTTTGATTACATGCTGGAATCATCGGAAGGACTGGCTCTTACCGTTTTTCTGCAGGTTCCGTCCTGCGTGCCCTGCACTCCTTTTGAGAACTCCGGAGCCATAATCAATTCCGTTGCCATCGGCACAAGAATAGCAAAGCCCCGCGTTATAGGGCTTGGGGAAATGATGGATTTTACCGGTGTATGCTCCGGCGATGAGAGCATTCTCAAAAAACTGCTTATGGCAAAAAAGTATCACCGGATCATAGACGGCCACTATCTTGGAGACGTCAAAGGGCTTGACGCGTACATCGCTGCCGGAATATCCAATGATCACGAATGTGCTCATGGGAACGATCTCAAGGAAAGAGTCCGAAGGGGAATGCGGGTATTTCTCCGTCAGGGAACTGCGTGCCATGACCTTCTGAACCTGCTCTCCGGCGTTAATGAACGCAATAAATCACGCGTCATGATGTGCACAGATGACTGTGCCGCAAAGACCATCATTGAAATCGGTCACATTGACAACAATGTCCGTCTGGCGATCGGAGCCGGGATCAACCCGATTGACGCCATATGCATGGCTACAATCAATACAGCTGAATGCTTTAGACTTGATGACCGCGGCGCGATTGCTCCCGGACGAAGGGCTGATTTTCTTCTGCTCTCTTCACTTGACAAGGATTTCAGGGTCGAGGAAGTGTATACCGGAGGAGAACACACTGCTTCAGGCGGCAGCTTCCTGCCGGAGAAGCTGCATGTACCAACAGCCAGGGTAAGCGGCACGGTCAATATAGGCAGCTTCACTGAGGATCGCCTTAAACTTCACCTGCGTGATCCTCACGTCAGAGTGATCGACCTGGTTCCCGGCTCTGTTGTGACACGTGAGTTCGACACCATCGTCGAGACCGATGACGAAGGATACTGGCATCGGAATGATGAGGACATTATCAAGATAGCCGTTATTGAACGTCATCATGGCACAGGCAATACCGGGCTCGGACTTGTAAGAGGATTCCATCTGCAGGGCGGAGCAATTGCCACGACCATTGCACATGATTCGCACAATATCATTGTTGCAGGCGACAACGACCATGATATGAGCGTGGCCGTACATACACTGGCTGAGATAGGCGGCGGAATGACTGTCGTGAAAAACGGACAGGTGCTGGAATCGGTTCCGCACGAGATTGCAGGCCTCATGGGGGATCACAGGGGTGAAGATATGGCTGCCCGCCTCACTTCCATTATCGCGACCGCGAAGGAAGCCTTAGGTATCCACAGCATTCCGGACCCGTTCATGACCCTGTGCTTCATGTCACTGCCGGTAATACCCAAACTTAAAGTAACCGACATGGGACTGTTTGACGTGGATATTTTCAATTTTGTGCCTGTCGAGAAGATTTAATACAGAAATTAATAAAATGGAGGTCATTATGATCAACCTTACCGTAAACGAAAAAGGAAGAGCCCACAATATCAAGAGGGCCAAAGAGCAGAACATTATCATCCCCACAATTGCGCAGATGAAGGATCCTTACCTTATCCCCGAAAAGATTAAGGAACAGCTTAAGAATGTCGGGCTCTGGGATATCAATCCGCTCAATCTTTTCCGTATCACCTGGAAAAACGAACGCAAGGAGTACGGCGGTCTTTTCGGAAATCCGAATTACATCGTACTGCCCTCCTCCCTTACCGGTGTCAGGGCAAAGATCCTTCTTCTCACCGGCAAGTATTTTCCGACAGGCTGCCACAAGGTAGGCGCTTCCTTCGGATGCCTTGTGCCGAGGCTTGTGACCGGGCAGTTTGATTCCTCCATTCACCGCGCAGTGTGGCCGTCCACCGGCAATTACTGCAGAGGCGGCGCTTTCAATTCAAAGCTCCTCGGCTGCCATTCAGTGGCTATTCTTCCGGAGGGCATGAGCCGCGAGCGCTTCGACTGGCTTAAGACTGTCGCCAGTGAAGTCATCGCCACGCCCGGTTCAGAATCAAATGTTAAAGAGATCTTCGACAAAACACATGAACTTGAGCAGGAACCCGACTGCATCATTTTCAACCAGTTTGCCGAGATGGGCAATTACATGTGGCATTATCATGTAACAGGAAACGCCATTCTGGAGAGCTTCGACCTGATGAAGGAAGAAGGCGACCGTCTGTTCGGGGCTGTTTTCACCTCCGGCTCAGCCGGCACAATGGCTTCCGGCGACCGTATCAAGGATGTTCTCCCAGGCGCAAAACTCGGTGTAGGCGAAGCCCTTCAGTGCCCGACGCTTCTCGAGAACGGTTTCGGAGCTCACCGCATCGAAGGCATAGGCGACAAGCATGTTCCCTGGATACACAATGTGAAATCAACCGATCTTGTTGTAGATATTGATGACGAAGATTCCCAGAAGGTGCTGCGTCTTTTCAACGAACCTGAAGGCAGGAAGTACCTGCTTGATGCCGGAGTCCCGGAGGAAACGATCGAGCAGCTTTCACTTTTCGGAATCTCCGGTATCGCAAACATGCTCTGCGCCATCAAGATGGCTAAGTACTACGAGCTGACCGAGCATGACGTAGTAGCTTCTGTCATGACTGATTCTGCTGTAATGTACGCCTCAAGGGTCAAAGAACTCGCGGAGGAGGACGGCCCTTACACCCGCGAGATGGCGGCAGTTGATTTCAACGTACATATCCTTGGCGAAAAGACCGACAACATGCTTGAGCTCACATACCCGCAGAGAAAACGTGTGCATAACCTCAAGTATTACACCTGGGTCGAGCAGCAGGGAAAAACATCGGAAGAGCTTAATGCGCTCTGGTATGACCAGGAGCACACCTGGGACAGTGTAAAGGCAGATGCTGCGAAGATTGATGAGATGATAATGCAGTTTAACGAAGACACCGGACTTCTTAAGTCACTTTAATTCTGGAGGCTTATTGATATGAAGCATGTTATCGGAGCCAAATGTACTCTGTGCGGCAAAACTGTATCCGCAGAGCCGGAAACCACTGTATGCCCGTCATGCGGCGGCATTCTTGACATCGAGTATGATTATGACTATATAAAAAGTGTGAACGAAAAGGAGCCTCTCTCCGAAATTAAAGACCGCACAATGTGGCGTTATATGCGTTATCTTCCGGTTCAGTCCACAGGAAGCCGTCCCCGTCTCAGGGTCGGCGGCTCTCCCCTTTACCGGGCTGATGCGCTCTCACGCACCCTCGGCGTAAAAGAGCTTTTTATAAAAGATGACGGTCAGAACCCTACAGCATCCCTTAAAGACAGGGCTTCTGCCATGGCTGTTGTAAAAGCAGAAGAAGCCGGTAAGGAAACCATTGCCTGCTCCTCAACCGGAAACGCTGCCAGCTCACTGGCCGGAAATGCTGCCGCGGCCGGACTCTCCACCTGCATCTTTGTGCCTGCGCGCGCGCCTAAAGGAAAGGTCGCCCAGCTTATGATGTTCGGGGCCCGTGTCTTTCTTGTAGATGGAAGCTATGAAGATACCTTCCGCATTTCCGCAGAGGCGATTGACCATTTTGGATGGTACAACCGCAACGCGGCGATCAATCCTTACCTGATGGAAGGCAAGAAAACCGTCTCTCTTGAGATTGCCGAGCAGTTCGGGTTTAAGGATCTGCCGGATTATGTGGCCGTATCTGTCGGAGACGGGTGCACGATAGGCGGAGTGTTCAAAGGCTTTAAAGATCTTTACGAGACAGGTGTTATAGACAGGATTCCGCGCATAATAAGCGTGCAGGCTTCCGGCTGCTGCCCGATCAACACCGCAGCTGCCGCCGGAACGATGGAATGGACACCCCAGGAAGAAAACACCCTCGCCGACTCCATCGCCGTCGGCGTTCCGAGGAACCCGATAAAAGCGCTGCGGGCCATAAGGGATTCAAACGGCATAACCGTCAACGTAAGCGACGATGAGATTCTCGCAGCGATGCGCCTTCTCGGCTCAACCTCCGGAGTTTTCGCAGAGCCCGCCGGCGCTGCGGCAACCGCAGGAATCAAAAAAGCCGTCGAAACCGGCCTGATAGAAAAAGATGCAAGAATAGTATCGATAGTGACCGGCAACGGACTGAAAGACGTGAACAACGCCATCCGCGCGTCCGGCGAACCCATCCATATCCGCCCGGACATGGACGATCTCCTGCCGCACTTTAATTAAAAAATGGGCGATAATAAGACAGGGGCCGGTTCTCTGTCTTATTGCAAGTGGGCTGTGAAAGAAGTAAGTTTTTTCACAGCCCCTCAGTCTGATTACCCGCCAATTCGGTTCATGCACCTGAATTCGGGATCTTCCACTTCTTGTAAGAAGCCATGCTCCATGGGTTTATTCAGGATTGCTTCGCGTATCACATCTGTTAGTTCTGAGTCCGTACATCCGCTTCTCATCATTCCGCGAAGGTTCACACTGGCCTGATGGTTAAGGCAGAGCTTCAGCATCCCGTCTGACGTTACACGTACACGGTTGCAGCAGCTGCAGAAGCCGTGGCTTACTGCTCCGATAAAACCTATGCTGCCCGTGAAGCCATGAGGTTTCACGTAAGAAGCCGGTCCCATGCCGTGGAAGTCATCATCTGCCTCCGGTTCGCCGAAGAACGCAGTGATCCTTCTCTTTACCTCGTCTATCCTGACCGGTTCAAAATTTTTCCCGCACCCTACCGGCATCAGTTCAATAAAGCGCACATCTACAGGCATATCTCTGGCAAGGAGTGCAAGTCCTTCAAGTTCTCCTTCGTTGATACCTTTTACAGGAACCACGTTGAGATTCACTTTCAGGCCAGCATCCGCTGCTTCATGAATGCATTCAAGCACATCTTCTACATTACCGCCCCTGGTCATTTCTGCATACAGTTCGGGGGTAAGGGCATCTATACTTATATTGACCGAGCTGAGTCCTGCAGCCAGTGCTTCCTCTATATGTCCTCTGAGGAGAGCGCCGTTTGTCGTCATAGTTACACGGTCAATTCCTTCAATCCTTTTAAGTTTTGATATAAGGTCAAGGCATCCTGATCTTGCCATTGGCTCCCCGCCGGTCAGACGCACTACTCTTATCCCAAGTCCGGCCATACAAGATGCTGTCCGGAGTATCTCATCAAATGTGAGCAGCTGTTCAGGCGGTATAAAATCGTTTCCTTTTTCCGGCATACAGTAAATGCATCTCAAATTGCATCTGTCCGTGATTGATATCCGGACATACTCGATGCTGCGTCCCTGCAGATCTTTCATAATCTTTCACCTGCTGAAGGTTCCGCTCCGGCCTCCGGTCTTTTGCATCAGCCGTATGCCGCCTATCTCCATTCTTTTGTCGATTGCCTTCAGCATATCATATACAGTCAGAAGTGCCATGGAAACTCCTGTCAGAGCTTCCATCTCTACCCCGGTCTGCCCGGTAACAGAAACTGTGCATATACAAGTCACGGTGCAGTTTTTCTCATCTGTCCGGAAATCGATGGCTGTTTTCCCGATCGGCAGCGGATGGCATAACGGGATAAGGTCGGAAGTACGTTTCGTCCCCATAATTCCGGCGATTCTCGCCACTCCGAGCACGTCCCCTTTTTTTGATGTTCCGGAGAGTACTGCCTTCATGGCGTCAGGGCTCAGACGTATCCAGCCCTCAGCCACTGCAGTTCTCACTGTCTCAGGCTTCATTGTCACATCCACCATGACCGCATTTCCTTCCGTGTCGAAATGTGTTAGTTTCTCTTTCATATCAATCATATCTGCGTCAAAATATGCAGATTTCTCTTCCATCTCAATCATATCTGCATCAAAATGTGCAAATCCTTCTTTCATATCAATCATATCTGCATCAAAATGTGCAGATTTCTCTTTCATCTTAAACGTCTCTGATTAATCTGTCACAACTGCCGCATCCTGCCCTGCTTCCCGGCCATCATTTCAGAAACATATTGTTACTTTCCAAACCCACAGTTCGGGAAATGACAGACCGGGCAGTTGAGACACAGCCCGCCTTCACCCAGACGGTCCAGGTCGGCTTTTTCAAGAATGTCATCTGCGAAAAGATGTGGAAGCACCAGATCAAGCACAGTACGTTTGTTATACATCGCGCACCCGGGTACTCCTATGACCGGGATATTCTTTTCACCATAATAGCTCAGCAGGAACATTGCCCCGGGAAGAACCGGGGATCCATAGCTTACTATCCTGGCGCCTGTGTTTTTAATTGCTGCCGGTGTCCGGTCATCCGGATCTACGCTCATCCCTCCGGTGCATATTACAATCTCTGCTCCGTTTTCTATAAACTCAAGTACTGCGGCTGCTGTACGTTCCTTATCATCGCCCGTCAGGGCATGACCAGCAACCGTTCCCCTGTATTCTTTAATCTTCTGTTCCATCACCGGGGTAAACTTATCCTCAATGAGGCCGTTCAACACCTCATTTCCGGTAGCTACTATCCCGACCTTCTTCTCTTTGAAAGGAAGGATTCTGAAGATCGGACCGCCCTTTGCTGCGGCTTTCGCCTCTTCCATCCTTTCTTTTTCGATCACCAGGGGGATGACCCGTGTACCGGCCACAGTGTCTCCCTCGAACACCGGAAAGTCCCCGTGCCTTGAAGCTATCATCATATTACCGAGAGAATTTATCGCCAGAAGCTTAACTCTGTCGATCTTCAAAAGACCTGTTGTATCGGCAATAAGCTCTATCTTGCCTTCCTTTACAGGGAAAGGATGCATGTGTTCATCCGCCGACAGGTCATACAGTATCTGAGCGGCATCGTTTTCGTGGAGCATATTCTCATTGTTTTCCCAGATATACACATGCTCCTTGCCCATAGAAAGCAGCACCGGAATATCTTCTTCTTTAATGATATGCCCCTTTTTAAAGGCTGCGTCCTTTTTCACGCCCGGAATGATCTGTGTCATATCGTGGCATAGTATCTGCCCCACAGCCTCTTCAGTCTTCATAAGTTTCATGATAATCTCCATTCTGCCGCTTAGCCTCTTCTGTACCGGTTCAGGCAGCTCATGATTTCCTGATAACGCGGCATGGCAAGTCCTGAAAAAGTATAGCCTCCTTCAGCCAGGAATCCAAATCCCTTTTCCTTCAAAAGCCTGTAAAGCCTGTCGCCGCAGTCCTTTACCGTATTCTTTCCATCCACATAATTCGTCACCGCATATTTAAGCAGGTGCGCGAGCGCCGCCATCTGTTCGGAATCGGTTATCTGCTCTATGTATCTCAGGTCAACATCCTGCCTTCCAAGGCTGAAGCTGTCGGTTCCGTTGACCTTTACTTTCAGTTTTTCAGGCTCGCCCGTAGATTTCCCGTAATAGTTGCGGCGGATATGTACAGTCTCGTCCTTTGTCATTATCCGCCTGTTATGCGGAATGGCAAACTCTCCTGGCTTTTCTTTGCTTATCGGGTACTCTCCGCAAAGCGCCTTTGCCCTCTCTGTGATATCGACGGGCACATAATTGTCCATCTGTATTATCGTATCCGCGATATGGAAAAAAGCGCCTGAGCTTCCGGCAACCAGTATGGTGGATATCCCGGCCTTCTCAAAGAGATCCCCTGCCCTCTCGATAAACGGGGTGATCGGCTCTTTTTCACGCGCTATAACCCGCTGCATAAAGGCGTCGCGAACCATAAAGTTCGTCGCTGAAGTATCCTCATCTATCAGGAACAGACGGCTGCCTGCTTCAATGGCTTCCACAATGCCCGCTGCCTGCGAAGTGCTTCCGCTGGCGTCCTCTGTCGAAAAGCTGTCTGTCTTTTTCCCGCTTGGAAGATGATTGATAAACATGGATACATCCACGTCCCGCACATACCTGCCGTCCTCCGACCTTAGCTTTACAGCCGTACCGTCCGCGATAACATACTCCCTTCCGTCTCCCGGAACATGGTCATACACTCCCATCTGGAGCGCATCCAGAAGCGTAGACTTACCGTGATAGCCGCCGCCCACAATAAGTGTAATGCCACTTCTGATACCCATACCGGAAATCCCGCCTTTGTGAGGGAGATTTATTTTTATCCGCAGTGAATCAGGCGAAGAAAAGGCAACCGCATTCTTCATAGGTTTATCAGACACTCCGCTCGCCCTCGGAAGGATGGCCCCATCCGCTACAAACGCAGCAAGATCATTCTTCCCCAGATAATCCCGTATAAATGCCTGGTCCTCAGCAAGCTCGATCCTTCGCTTCAATGCTTCCTTATTCTGGCTGCTGAATAACAGAGCCTTCTGCACCGCCTGTGGAAGAAAAGTGAACAGTATTTTTTCAAGCTCAGCGGAATTTATGGTACGTCCGTTTGCCGGAAAACCAACATGGAAACGGATTATAACCTCTTTATCGGTAATTTCGCAGGCGCTTCTTTTTAGAATCTCCTGCCCGCAGCTGCTGACCGAGATAAGTCCGCTTTTCCCGGATCCTTTTGCCTGGAAAGAGAACTGCCTCACTGCCTCATAAAAGCCGCGAATAAGGTGATCTTCAAGCGCCGTCCGCGCCGGTTCCTGTGCATAATAGTTCTCCGGAAAGCCGCATACTCTGTGCTCTATGCGAATATGCAAGTGTGAAGGCGCCGCAAAAGGGTCGCCCTGTACATGATCAATACTTAATGTATACTGCGGAAAGCGGTACTCTCCCCGCAGTGATTTATACTGCGGATAACTCCTGTGGTCGATCTGATGCAGCATATCACGCAGTTGTTCTTTTGTCTTCATTATAATCTTGCTGTCCTCCTTTTTTGCCAATGTCAGACTGATTATATTATACTCTATCCGCAGAACTAATAAAAGTATAAAATAAGACAGGGGACGGTTCCAATGTCATTTAGTTAGTGTTTTGGATATGGATTTGTATACTTGCCAACAAACAGCTGTAGGGGGAGGACTGACCATATGTACGGAACCGTTCGGTCTATGGCACAGAAAATGCGAGTATAGCTGCCCTTCCTTCGGCACTGTCTGAGCGCTTTTTGCGAGTTTGCCGAAGGAAGGGCTAATAGGCGACGCAGCATTTTCTCTGCCAGAGGCCGCGGTTCCGTACATATGGTCAGTCCTCCCACTACAGCGTCCGACTCGCCAAAATCTTTTCGATAACATAGTACCAAAAATTCCAATCTATAACACTAACTAAATGACATTGGAACCGTCCCCTGTCTTAAGGATGAAGAAATAAATCTGCGCTGTGATTCAATAATTGTCTTGACACGGCACTGATTATGTGTTATGTTACCAAAGAACGCTGCCGAAGACAGCAGGTACCGCTTTTCTGGTGTAAGATGCACATGCATCGCCTGCCGAGGACAAGTATACCTGAGACTTATACCGGGTTCTACTGTCATGCAGTAGAACCCTTTCTTTATACTTAACACTTTACGGACGGCGGTCAAAAATCTATAAGGAGGTGTACCATATTTCATGGCAAAGGTAGAACTGAAACAACCAATCGTAGATGAAATCGCCGGCGTCGTGTCTGACGCTCAGGCTGTAGTACTCGTAAACTACAGCGGCCTGACAGTTGAGCAGGATACCGCTCTTCGCAGGGAAATGAGAGAAGCAGGTGTGCTTTACAAGGTGTACAAAAACACCATGATGCACCGTGCATTCGCAGGTACAGACTACGAAAAACTGGCAGAGCATCTGAACGGCACCAACGCACTTGCCGTCTCAAAAGAGGACGCAACTGCTCCTGCAAGGATCATCGCTAAATATTCAAAGCAGTTTAACAAGCTTGAGATGATCGCAGGCGTTATCGAAGGAAACTACAATGACGCAGCAGGCATGAAAGCTCTGGCTGACGTACCTTCAAGAGAGGTCCTTCTTGGCAGACTCTTTGGCAGCATGCAGTCACCGATCGCAAACCTTGCACGTGTTCTGAATCAGATCGCGGAAAAGGACGGCGAAGGCGCAGCACCTGCAGAAGAAGCAGCTCCCGCAGCAGAATAAAAAGTGCAGCAGCATGAAACAGGCGCAAAGTGAAGCGCATCATGCAGCAAACGTTAAATAAAAAATAAATAATGGAGGAAATAATCATGGCAAAACTTTCTACCGAAGAATTTATCGCAGCGATCAAAGAGCTGACAGTACTTGAGCTTAACGAGTTGGTTAAGGCTTGTGAAGAGGAATTTGGCGTATCCGCAGCAGCAGGCGTTGTTGTAGCAGCAGCAGGCCCCGCTGAGGCAGCAGAAGAGAAGGACGAGTTCGATGTAGAACTTACCGATATCGGACCGAACAAAGTTAAGGTCATCAAGGTTGTCCGTGAAGTTACCGGCCTTGGCCTGAAGGAAGCAAAGGCTCTGGTAGACGGAGCTCCGAGCAAGGTTAAAGAAGCTGTCTCCAAGGCAGAAGCAGAAGACCTCAAAGCAAAACTCGAAGCAGAGGGAGCAAAGGTTACTCTTAAATAATAACATTTATGAATCAAAAAACGGTCAGTGCCCGGCACTGGCCGTTTTTGATTACCGTCACAGCAGTAATAAATTATCTCTGTCCTGCAATGCAGCAATGAACAGAACAGGGCAGTGGCGACAGCAAAAGCACTTACAATAGTGCTACTATTCACGGCTCAGCCGCAAGCGGCTGGGTCTGAGCCCTCCATTCGGAATCTCGCCCTTACGGGCTTCATCGCCGTTTCACGGCTGGATTCCTCATGAAGGGCTCAGACCCTGTAAGGAAATATACTCTGCTCTGCTCATGCAAGCATGGC
>JAFUCO010000038.1 GCA_017459635.1 Blautia sp.
GAGCGTTTTCCCCCCACACCTTTCGGTGCAGCTGTTTCAAGGCGTGAGCGAATCAGCCTAAAAGAAAAGGGGTTAGGGGTGGCGAAAAAAGTAAGACTTTTTTCACAGCCCCCTTATTTCAGCATTTCTCTGCTATTGTATAAAGCAGCTTTTCTGACTCATCCCAGCCAAGGCATGGATCGGTTATGGATTTTCCGTATACGTGGGCGGCTCCTATTTTCTGGCAGCCGGGCTCGATGTAGCTTTCTATCATCAGGCCTTTTACAAGCTTTCTTATATCAGGGTCCAGCATGCGGCTGTGAAGCACTTCCTGTGAGATCCTTATCTGCTGCTCGTATTTTTTGTTGGAGTTGGAGTGGTTGGCATCAACTATGCAGGCGGGGTTTTTGAGGCTGCTCTTTTCCTCGTATTTTTCCTTGAGGAGCAGAAGGTCTTCATAGTGATAGTTGGGGATCGCTTCGCCGTGCCTGTTGACGGCTCCCCTGAGTATCGTGTGGGCAAGCGGGTTTCCGGTGGTCTCGACCTCCCAGCTGCGATAGATGAACCTGTGGGCTCCCTGTGCGGCAACTACTGAGTTCATCATTACCGCAAGATCGCCGCTTGTAGGGTTCTTCATGCCGGCAGGAACATCCATTCCGCTTACGGTCAGCCTGTGCTGCTGATCCTCGACAGAACGGGCTCCTACTGCTACATACGAAAGAATGTCAGACAGGTATCGATAGTTCTCCGGATACAGCATCTCATCGGCGCAGGTGAAGCCGCTCTCCTTAACTGCGCGGATATGCATCTTCCTGATTGCTACGAGTCCGGCCAGCAGATTCGGCTTTTTTTCAGGATCAGGCTGGTGCATCATTCCTTTGTATCCTTCGCCTGTTGTCCTCGGTTTATTTGTGTAAACCCTGGGGACGATGAATACTTTATCACTTATCTTCTCCTGTACCCTGCGAAGCCTTGACAGATAATCGCATACTGCGTCCTCATTGTCAGCAGAGCAGGGACCGATTATTACAATGAAACGGTCGTCTTCACCGGTGAATATCCGGCGGAGCTCTTCGTCTCTTTCTTTTTTAAGATTTATGAGATCACGGCTCAGAGGATACTGGTTCCGTACCTCCTCCGGGCTGGGAAGTTTTTTTATGAATTCGAAGCTCATTTTTATTACCTTGTTTCTGTTTTATGTTGTCTATCTTAGGTCCTTATAAAAGTAAGACAGGGGACGGTTCTCTGTCTTATGAAAATAAGACAGAGAACCGTCCCCTGTCTTATACTGTTTCTCAGCTCCTCGGATGTGCGTTCATGTACACGTCCCTCATCCTGACCATATTCATGTTAAGGTACACCTGTGTTGTTGAAATATCAGAATGTCCGAGCATTTCCTGTACGCTTCTGACGTCCGCGCCGTTCTGCAGCATGTGTACAGCGAAGGAGTGGCGCAGTGTATGCGGAGTTATGTCCTTTTTAATTCCTGCTTCCTCGGCATAGCTCTTAAGCACCTTCCAGAAGCCCTGACGGCTTATCGGAGTTCCGGAGCAGTTTGTGAAAAGCTTCTTTTCATCATCATTCTTGACAAATACCGGGCGGCTCTCCTTAAGGTAACGCTCAAGGATGTCACGGCTTACGTGGCCGATGGGTATTACCCGCTCACGCCCGCCTTCCTGGCATGTTACATAGCTCAGGCGCAGGTTTACGCTGTCAAGCTCAAGGTGGATAAGCTCGCTCACTCTCATGCCCGTTGCATACAGAAGCTCAAGCATAGCGGAATCACGGAGTCCCTTGGGCGTGTTTTTATCCGGCTGCTCAAGAAGAAGTGATACCTCCTGGATAGTGAGGATCTCGGGCGTCTTTTTTTCTACCTTTGGAGCACGGAGAACCTCGGAAGGATCCTTCTCCACTCTTCCCTCTTTCTGCAGAAAATGATACAGGGCGCGAAGAGAGGCTATACTGCGTGATATAGTAGACGAGGCAAAATTCTCATTCTCCATGTACTGTACGTAGTCTTCCAGGGCTTCTTCTGATGCGTCCGAAAAATTGTCAATGCCACGCTCTTTTAAAAATGCGGAAACCTTTTTAAGATCACGCTGATAAGAAACCTCAGTGTTATATGAAGTTCTTCTGGTGTTGTGCATAAATGCGATAAATTCCCTTATTTCTCTTTCCATAATCCCTGTCCATCCCAATCTGGTTCCCGCGCTTTGTGTGTACTATTCTGGGCCGTGAATAATAACAATACAAAACGTTTAACCGTTTGTAATAATTTGTAATATTTTCTTTATATATTACGAAATTATTATATCAGGGCTTTTACATAAAATCAATAGGGAATTTTTTATGAAACCGCCAAAAGCAAGGCTTTTAGGGGCTTTTACCGCAATTTACAGGGTTCCATAAAGTGAATCGGCACAATATCTTGTAAAAAATTCTTTAAATATTTTTTTACATAATATTTTTATTTGTAATGATTATGTAAAAAAACAGGCGGGTTTTCTATGGGAAACCTGCCTGTTTTACTTTTAGGATCTAAAAATGATTATGTGTCAGACTATTAGCCTGCCGTCTGTTTATTTCGCAAAGTCGGTTGCCCGGCTCTCGCGGATAACATTGACCTTGATCTGACCCGGATACTCAAGTTCAACCTCGATCTGCTTGGCAATGTCTCTTGCCAGGATGACCATATCGGCATCACTTACCTGATCCGGAATAACCATTACGCGAACTTCCCTGCCTGCCTGAATGGCAAATGACTTATCCACACCTTTGAAGGAATTTGTGATATCCTCCAGCTGTTTCAGCCTGTTGGTATAAGTCTCAAGAGTTTCCCTTCTTGCTCCCGGGCGCGCTGCTGATATCGCATCAGCCGCCTGTACTATGCATGCAACCAGTGACTCGGGCTCCACGTCGCCGTGATGAGCCGCAACAGCATTAATGACAACCGCGGATTCTTTGTATTTTTTACAGAGATCCACACCTATCTGGATATGGGAGCCTTCAACTTCATGATCGATGGATTTACCGATATCATGAAGAAGCCCGGCACGTTTGGCAAGGCGGACATCCACTCCTATCTCGCCTGCAAGCAGCCCTGAAAGCTGGGCGACTTCGATAGAATGCTTGAGAGCGTTCTGTCCGTAACTTGAACGGAATTTCATCCTGCCGAGGAGCTTGATGAGTTCAGGATGTATGCCATGTACACCGACATCCATCGCTGCATTTTCACCTTCCTCGCGGATCTGTGTTTCAACTTCTTTCTGTGCCTTTTCGACCATCTCTTCGATCCTGGCCGGATGAATACGGCCGTCCACGATAAGCTTCTCAAGTGCCACGCGGGCAACTTCGCGGCGGACTGGATCGAAAGCGGAAAGAACGACTGCCTCGGGGGTATCGTCAATTATCAGGTCAACACCGGTCATGGTCTCGAGGGTCCTGATGTTGCGGCCCTCACGGCCTATGATGCGGCCCTTCATCTCATCGCCCGGAAGCTGCACCACCGAGATGGTAGCTTCGGAAACATGATCGACCGCACATTTCTGAATGGCGGAAACTACATATTCCTTTGCCTTCTTGGCAGCATCCTCTTTTGCGCGGCTCTCAAGCTCCTTGTAGAGCTTTGCCATGTCGACCTTGATATCGTCTTCCACAGATTTGAGCAACTCTTGTTTTGCCTGTTCGGAGGTAAGACCGGAAACTCGTTCCAGTTCCTGTACTCCCTTCAGCTCGAGTTCTTCAACCCGTTTTTCCTTTTTCTGCAATTCCGCTATGCGGGCATTACATTCCGCTTCGCGCTTCTCAACTGCATCTGCTTTTTTGTCCACGGATTCTTCTTTGGAAAGGACCCGTTTCTCATACTTCTGCAGCTCATTCCTGCGTTCCTTTGTCTCCTTCTCAAGTTCGTTCTTGGTACGGAGTGATTCCTCTTTTACTTCCAGTAAAGCTTCGCGTTTTTTAGCATCTGCTGTTTTGATAGCATCATCTATAATGCTTCTTGCTTTATCCTCGGCCGTACCGATGGTTTCAGCATCTGCCTTGACTTTTCGGTCAACAGCCATTCTGCAAGAGAGGGGAACTGCAACGAGCAGCGCGACTGCCACAGCGACAATTGCAACAATAATTGTTGTGCCTGTCACAGGAGCACCTCCTTATTTAGTTTTCATTGTACAATGAAAATACAACACTACAAGTTTATCTGTTTTTACGATTTATGTCAAGGACTTTATGAAATTCCTGTGAATTCCGATAAGCAAAAGTTACTATCCACGACCCAGCCGCCAGCGGCCGGGTCTGAGCCCTTCATTCGGAATCCCGCCCTGTCGGACTTCTTCGCCGCTTCGCGGCTGAATTCCTCATAATAAGACAGGGGACGGTTCTCTGTTTTATTTTCATAAGACAGAGAACCGTCCCCTGTCTTACGGAACGTTCCCGGTTTTATTCTTCAGTTTCTGCCGGTGCTGCCGCTTCGGGCGCTTCGGCCGGGTCTTCCTTTATGAGTCCGTAGTGCACGCGGACCTTATGTTCTATCTCTTCCATGAGTTCGGGATGCTCTTTCAGATAGATTTTGGTGTTTTCACGGCCCTGGCCTATCTTGTTGCCCTGGTATGCGTACCAGGCGCCGCTCTTATTTACCACATCGCATTCCGCGGCAAGGTCAAGTATATCGCCCTCACGGGAGATGCCGGTACCGAACATGATGTCGAACTCGGCCTGTTTAAACGGCGGAGCGACCTTGTTCTTTACCACCTTTATGCGTGTATGGTTTCCTGTCATCTCGCCGCCCTGCTTCAGTGTTTCAACACGGCGCACGTCAAGCCTGACAGATGAATAGAACTTAAGTGCCCGTCCGCCTGTAGTGGTCTCCGGATTTCCGAACATTACTCCGACTTTTTCACGCAGCTGGTTGATGAATATAACAACGCAGTTCGATTTGCTGGTGACCGCCGTAAGCTTTCTTAGCGCCTGGGACATAAGCCTTGCCTGAAGGCCAACGTGGCTGTCGCCCATGTCACCTTCTATCTCGGCTTTCGGGACCAGCGCGGCAACCGAGTCGACGATAACTATGTCGACTGCGCCGGAGCGAACCATGGTTTCGGTGATCTCAAGAGCCTGCTCGCCGTTGTCCGGCTGTGAGATGTAAAGATTGTCTATGTCAACTCCGATATTCTGGGCGTAGACCGGGTCAAGGGCATGCTCGGCATCTATAAATCCGGCTATGCCGCCCCTCTTCTGAACTTCTGCCACTATATGCAGGGCTACCGTTGTCTTACCGCTTGATTCAGGGCCATATATTTCTATTATACGGCCTTTAGGCACACCACCTACACCGAGTGCAATGTCAAGGCTCAATGAGCCTGTCGGGATTGCCTCTATCTGCATGTGGGCGCTCTGATCGCCAAGCTTCATCACGGAGCCTTTTCCATACTGCTTCTCTATCTGGGCAAGGGCTGCCTCCAGAGCTTTCTGCCTTTCTCCTGCTGCTGAACTTTTGTCTGCTGCCAATTTAAAACTCCTTTCTGCTACCTTTTTACATGTGACGGGCAGCCCCGGTCCGGGACTGCCCGTTGACATTCTTATTTCGTATTATTCCCCGATCAGCCAGTTGTACATTTCTTCATACTGCCTTGCGGAATTATTCCATGAGAAATCCTTCGCCATGGCGCGGTCAACCATCTTGTTCCATTCGCGCTTTTTATCATAGAACACCCGCTCTGCAAAACGGATGATGCCGAGCATTTCGTGCGCATTGTAGTTGCGGAAGCTGAAGCCTGTACCTGTGCCTTCGTATTCGTTGTAAGGCTCGACTGTGTCCTTAAGGCCGCCTGTCTCGCGGACTATCGGAAGTGTGCCGTACCTGAGGCTCATCAGCTGTGAAAGCCCGCAGGGCTCAAACAGTGACGGCATGAGGAATGCATCGCATGCTCCGTAGATCTTGTGTGAAAGCGGATCATCATAGTAGATCTGCGCGGAGACCTTGCCATGATACTTCCAGTCGAAGTGGCGGAACATGTTCTCGTAACGCTCCTCACCGGTACCCAGCACTACAAGCTGTACTGCATCCTGGCAGAGCTCGTCCATCACATAGGCAATAAGGTCGAAGCCCTTCTGGTCGGTAAGACGCGAGACCACACCGATCATCATGACATTCGGATCCTCTTCAAGGCCGAGATCCCTCTGCAGCTGTACTTTGTTCTTTACCTTTTCTTTGCGGAAGGTTGTTGCGTTGTAATTGTATGGAAGGTAAGGATCCGTCTCAGGGTTGAACACATCATAGTCGATACCGTTCACGATACCGCGCAGACTGTTTGACCTTGCGTTAAGAAGCCCGTCAAGGCGCTCACCGTAGAACGGAGTCTTGATCTCCTCAGCATAGGTGCTGCTGACTGTTGTGACAGCATCCGCAAACACAATGCCGCCTTTGAGGAAGTTGCCGTCCTTGTACGCTTCAAGCTTGTCCGGCGCGAAATAGTAATCAGAGAGTCCGGTGATATCCTGTATCGTCTTCACATCGTACACGCCCTGGAACTTGAGATTGTGTATGGTCATTATCGACTTGATGCCGCGGAAGAACTCGTTCTGCTGGAAGGTATCGTGCAGATAAACGGGCACAAGTCCTGTCTGCCAGTCGTGGCAGTGGATGATGTCCGGGCGGAAGCCTATAACAGGAAGGACTGAGAGGACTGCCTTGGAGAAGTAAGCGAAGCGCTCAAGATCCCATGGCGCGCTGTCGTAAGGAGTCGGGCCGCTGAAGTAGTACTCATTGTCTATAAAATAGAAGTGTATGCCCTCGTATTCAATATGCATAACTCCTACGTAGCAGTTTTTGTACCCTATATCCATATAGAAATGGGTGACATATTCCATTTTGTCCTTCCATTCCTGTTTCATACATGCATATTTGGGAAGGATCACACGAATGTCAAAGTATCGTTTATCGAAGCATTTAGGAAGAGCGCCGGCGACATCTGCCAGTCCTCCGGTTTTGATAAAAGGAACAGCCTCCGAAGTGGCGAATAATATGTTCTTCATTCTCATTACCCTCCTTGGTTTTTCATGTTGTATATATTATACATGATTCTTAAGGAGATGAAAAGGCATTTTGCAACGAAACTTCACGTGTTTATGCTTTTATTTACCCACTCCAGCCTTACTCTGTCCGAAAGCTGGGCAATAAATTCGCTGTTCGTAGGTTTGCCTCTTTCGCTCTCATTTGCATAGCCGAAAATGTTGATCAGCAGTCCATTTTCACCTCGGCCCCAGCATACTTCTATGGCGTGCCGGATGGCTCTTTCAACACGGGTGGGCGTGGTACAGTATTTCCGCGCTATCGCCGGATAAAGGAGCTTTGTCACGCTGCTAAGCATTTCCTGGTCATATATCGCAAGAATTATGCCGTCTCTCAAATAATGGTAGCCTCTGATGTTTGCGGGGATTCCGAGCGTGTGAAAGAGCTCGCTCACCTGTACCTCAAGTTTTGTAGCGTCCGACTCCCGCAGCTGCAGCTGCGTTTCATGTATCCTGTACTTTACAGCTACCCTTCCGGGCTTCTGGGAAACTGACAGCCTTCTGTTCGTCCTTTTGAGCTTTGGTACAATAGAATCAAAAATGACAAGATCCAGGCTGTTCTCCCGCAGGAGCCTCATGAACTCTTTCTCCGTATGGGCCTTGCCTATCAGCCGGAGGGCTTCATCTTCCAACACCATCCGGCTCAGTATCTCGTCAGTCTCAAAACTGTCGTCAGCTATTGCCACGTTAATCTTGTCCATAATGTATCTCCCTTCCTTTAAATACAGATACAATTATAGTAAGAGATGACCAGAAAAGGCAATAGTGCGTTCAGATTTTTTGTTAATATATTCGAGGTAATTCGACTTCAATCGACATTTGTATGTTCATCCGGATACTATAGTATTTTGTGCTTGACATTTTCTGCCAATTCTTTCATTTCCCGTGCATTTTGAAGTACAGCAGGTGTGATTTCTTCCCCTCCGAGCAGCCTTGCAAGTTCCTTTACGGACTGTTCTGTGTCAAGCATGTGTATCTCTGTCAGGGTTCCTGTCTGTTCATCTCCATGCTTTTCTATCTCAAAATGACGGTCGGCCATTGAGGCTATCTGCGGAAGGTGGGTGATGCAGATAACCTGCCGTCTGGCGCTTATCTCACTCATCTTGTGCGCTACCATCTGGGCAGTCCTGCCGCTGATTCCGGTGTCGATCTCGTCAAATATCAGGGTTCCTATCCGGTCTCCTTCGGCAAGAATAGCTTTTATGGCCAGCATTATACGGCTCAGCTCGCCTCCCGATACGATGCGCGACAGCGGAAGCACACTCTCACCCGGGTTCGTCGCTATCATATATTCTACGCTGTCGAAACCGTTTGCCGAGCATTCTTTTTCGTTAAAGCAGATTTCAAACCTTACATCGAGGAAATTCAGTTCGGTGAGGCTGTGTATGATCTTCTCTGTAAGAACGGCAGCATGTTTTCTGCGCTTTTCCGACAAAGCTTCGCAGCAGCTTCTGAGCTTTTTCTCAGCTTTCGCGAGAGCCTCCGAGGCTTTTATCTTGTTCTCTTCGTAGTTTTGAAGCCGGAGAAGCGCTTTCTCCTGTGCCTCCCTGTGAGATGCGATGTCCTCGATGGTCCTCCCGTAGCGGGATTTCATGTCGTTTATAAGGTTAAGCCTTTCCTCTGTCTCATGAAACGCCTCTTCGTCAAACCAGAGGGAATCCATGTATGCGGAGATCTCGCGGTTGAAATCCTCAAGAAGGGCTTCAATATCCGCCAGCATGTCATGGAGCCCTGAGAGATCCTCATCGTAGGATACAAGCCTTGACAGCTCGGCAGAGGCGCTCCCCGCAAGGTCTGCAGCCATATTCTCACCGGCTGTTTTTTCGTGTACGCTGTAGATGGCTTCCGATATCTTCCGGCTGTTTGTGAGCTTTCTGTATTTTTTCTCGAGCTCCTCATCCTCACCAGGGCGAAGGGCGGCCGCATCGATATCGTTCACTTCAAACTCGAGGAAAGCCATCTCCCTCTTCCGCTGCTCCTCGTCCATGTCAAAGGATGCCAGTATCTTTCCGGCTTCCGAGAATTCTTTGTATGCGGCGCTGCACTGCTTCTTAAGTTCAGATATTTCGGCTCCTCCGAAAGCATCTATTATCTCAAGCTGCTTTGACTGATGGAGAAGTGACTGGTGCTCGTGCTGTCCATGAATATCAAGAAGACACGCAGCAGCAGCCTTCATAAGGCTTACCGTGCCTGTCTCTCCGTTTATCCTGCATACGCTGCGTCCTTCCGTGATCTTACGTGTAAGCAGCACCTGCCCGTCTTCTGTTTGTATGCCAAGGCGGCGGAGCTCGTCCTCCGTCGATTCATCGTCCACTTCGAACAGCAGTTCCACCAGGGCGCTGCTGCTGTTCTGTCTTATCATGTCCCTTTGAGGCTTTCCTCCAAGGATAAGCTGCATTGAACCAAGCAGGATAGACTTGCCGGCTCCGGTCTCACCGGTGAGGATATTAAGACCGGGGCCGAACTCCACATCTGCCTCTTCTATAAGCGCAAGGTTTTTTACATGCAGGTTTAAAAGCATATATATTTATTCCTCCAATTCAACACTGCTGTTCACTGAACAGCTGCAGGCACCTGAGGTCTGCTTCCTTCATCTGTAATGACGGCCTGCGGGTTTTGTCTGATCCTTCATTCCGTAACACGGCCTGTGGGTTTTACCTTATCATCGCTTCCACACGTTCTTTTATAAGAACTGCTTCTTCTTCTGTTCTCACAGCGCACATGATGGTATCGTCGCCCGCAATGCTTCCGAGCACTTCCGGCCAGCGAAGGTCGTCAAGCGCAGCGGCGGCAGCCATTGCCATTCCGGGAGAAGTGCGTATCACAACAAGATTCTGGGCGCTGTCCACGGAATGGACCGCGTCGTGCATGACACTGCTGTATCTGAAGCCCGGAATCTCCTCTTTGTCATTCAGGATGGCATATCTGGTCCTCCCGTCGGCTCCTGTCATTTTGGTTATGCTGAGGGAGCGTATATCCCTTGAAACCGTCGCCTGTGTCACCCGGAAGCCTGCTTCCTTGAGTCGCTCCGCCAGTTCTTCCTGCGTATCGATATCATATTTCCGGATCAGTTCGACTATCTTTTTCTGTCTCGCACCTTTCATCAGGTATTCTCCATTTTCTGCCTCAGCACTTCAACGAAGCTCAGGCGGTTTAGTTTCAGTATCCTTGTACGTGCGGCTGCCCTCTGTATCACTACCCTGTCGCCTGACAGCATCGGGAAGGCATTGTCGCCGTCAAAGGAAACGAGCGCATTTTCAGTTTCTCCCCGCCGGCCGGGTCCGATCTCGACGGTCACTTTGTCCTCCGGGGCAAAGATCACGCTGCGCGCGTTTATGGTATGCGGCGCTACCGGGGTCATGATTATCATGGACGCTCTCGGTGATACCACAGGGCCTCCTGCCGACAGGCTGTAGCCGGTCGACCCGGTCGGTGTTGCGATTATTATTCCGTCCGCATAGTAGGAATTGAGGAATTCATCGTTTACGTAGTTGTTGAACCTCACGACGCGCAGATGCCCGTCACGGGCGATCACCACATCATTGAGCGCGATGTTCTTCCCCTGCACCCTGCCTTCGCGGTAAACGGTGCCGGAGAGCATCATCCTCTCCTCAATCTCGAATTTACCTTCTATCAGCCGGTCTATCGCATCGGAGACATTGCCCGCGGTCACTTCGGCCAGAAAGCCCAGATGCCCCATGTTGACACCCAGCAGCGGAATATCCTCGTGTACAAGGTCCCGGGCTGCCTGCAGAAGTGTGCCGTCGCCTCCGAGTACCAGAGCGCACTCCGTGTCTTCCGGTATCGCCGACGGGTCAGTGTAATGGTATTCGCCCTCCAGCTTTCCGTCCGCCTGCCAGATGGTGCAGCGGCACCCGCGCGCGGTCAGCATTTCCGAAATTCGGTTCGTAAGGGTAAGGTCCCTGTCCTTGTCCGTATTGGTGATTATGCAGAAACTTCTCAATTGATCTCTCCTGTACTTACACCCCGCAGCTGTAATGTTTACATAAACTGCTCAGCTGTTTATATTACTTGGACTTCCCAACTGTTTATATTACCTGAACTGTTGTCACCAGCCAAAGAAAGCCCGTTGCATGCGTCAGAAAAGCACACTGCTTTCTGCAGCAGAACACCTGTGTTCCTCATGACAGGCTTCATTCTTTACACGCTTCAGTCAAGCTCAGAATGGGCTGCCTCCACAATGTCACGGATCGCTGTCTGATCTGGAACGGCCGTCTGATCGCCCGTGCTGCGTTTCAGATGCACCAGATATTCTATATTTCCTTCAGGTCCTTTTACAGGTGAATAGGTGAGCCCCAGAACCTCAAATCCATTCCCGGAGGCAAAAAGTGTGGTTTTTTCTATCACCTCGCGGTGTACTTCGGGAGAACGCACGACTCCTTTTTTGCCCACTTTCTCACGTCCGGCCTCGAACTGGGGCTTTATCAGGCACACCATCTCTGCCCCGTCCTTCAAAAGAGGATAAGCTGCGGGAAGCACCTTTGTGAGCGAGATGAATGACACGTCCACCGAAGCAAAGTCGAGCGCCTCGCCTATGTCCTCCGGTTTGACATACCGGATGTTGGTGCGCTCCATGCAGACCACTCTGTCATCGGAACGGAGCTCCCAGGCAAGCTGTCCGTAGCCCACGTCGACCGCATACACCTTTGCGGCTCCGTTCTGCAGCATGCAGTCGGTGAAGCCCCCTGTGGAAGCCCCGATGTCCATACAAACGCAGCCATCAAGTGTAAGCCCGAAGGTCTTCATTGCCTTGTCAAGCTTCAGTCCTCCGCGGCTCACGAACGGGAGAGCCTTGCCCCGCACTTCAACAGATGCCTCCTCATGGAACATGGAGCCCGGTTTGTCCTCTTTTTCGCCGTCAACATAGACCGTCCCGGCCATTATGGCCGCGCGTGCCTTTTCCCTGGAGGGGGCAAGTCCCCTCTCCGTTATCAAAATGTCCAGTCTCTTTTTCATTTTTTTCTCAACGTTTGTCACATGCATCAGTACGGTTGTACTACCGCTTAAAACATCTGGTGCCGCTTCAGTTCCAAAAGCCCTGTCAGTTTAAGATCTGCCTCACTGCTTCTGCCGCTTCAGCCGGCGCAAGGCCGCACTGCGCAAGCAGGCTCTCGGCTTTGCCGTGTTTGATGAACCTGTCGGGAATACCAAGGCACTTGACCTTAAGCCCGTCCCGGCAGCTGTGCAGGAAGGCTGCTGCCTGCTCTCCAAAGCCTCCGCAGACCGCCCCCTCTTCTATGGTCACGAACCTGCTGCATTCCGAAGTGAGCGAGCTGAAAAGTTCAGTGTCCATAGGCTTCGCGAATCTGGCATTTACAACCGTCACGCTGATACCCTCTTTTTCAAGCTCCTGTGCTGCCTCTATGGCAACCTTTACCCGACTGCCAAGAGCTATCAGACATGCGTCTCCGCCAGTCTTTATGACTTCAGCCCTGCCGTGCTCTACCGGCACTGTGGATATGCGTGTGTATGCCGGTCCCTTCGGATAACGTAAAGCGCATGGACCGTCAAGAGCGGCAGCCAGCTTCAGCATTTCCCACATCTCCTGCTCGCTTGAAGGAGCCATCACAGTCATGTCAGGCATCATCGTAAGGTAGGCAATATCGAAACACCCATGGTGTGTCTCGCCGTCCGCCCCTACAATACCTGAGCGGTCAAGCGCAAATATCACATGGAGCTTCTGCATGCACACATCATGCAGGATCTGGTCGATGCCTCTCTGCAGGAATGAGGAATACACACATACCACCGGCAGCATACCGCCAAGGGCCAGCCCGGATGCAAATGTCACTGCATGCTCCTCGGCTATTCCCACATCGAAGAAGCGCTCCGGGAAAGCCTTTGAAAACCTGTTAAGCCCCGTCCCGTCAGGCATCGCGGCAGTGATAGCACATACCTTCCTGTTATTCTCCCCAAGATCTGTAACTGCCTCGGAAAAGACATCCGTATATTGTTTTTTTGTACTTTTTTTGAGCTGCTCCCCTGTACTGATCTCAAACGGACCGGTGCCGTGGAACTGCTCGGGATTTTTTCTTGCGGGCTCATATCCGTGTCCCTTCTCGGTAAGGACATGGACTATCACCGGCCCCGGCACCTTCTTGGCTTCGTTGAAAGCCCTCATCATCTGACGGAGATCATGCCCGTCTACAGGGCCAAGATAGGTAAGGCCTATATTCTCAAAAAGCATGCCGGGAATAAAAAGCGTCTTTATGCTGCTTTTTGTCCTCCTCACGGATTCCACGATATGCTCGCCCACAGCCGGGACCCTGTTGAGCGCCTTGGTTACGCTCATCTTCATTCCCGTATACACTCCGGCAGTGCGGATAGCGCCAAGATAGGAAGACATCCCTCCGACATTGCGCGATATCGACATGTCGTTGTCGTTCAGCACTATTATAAAATTTGTCTCTAAAAGAGCCGCGTTATTAAGGGCTTCAAACGCCATTCCTCCGGTCAGCGCGCCGTCTCCTATAACCGAGACGACACGGTAGGACAGATGCTGCAGCTCTCTTGCCCTTACATACCCGAGCCCGGCCGATATGGAGGTCGAGCTGTGCCCTGTGTCGAACGCGTCACATGGGCTCTCAGATCTTTTGGGGAAGCCGCTTAAGCCGCCTTCCTGCCGGAGCGTGGAAAACAGATCCTTTCGCCCGGTCAGTATCTTGTGAGTGTATGACTGATGACCGACATCCCAGATCAGCTTGTCCTCCGTAAGGTCAAGTACGTTGTGGAGCGCCATGGTAAGCTCCACTACGCCTAAGTTTGATGCCAGATGACCTCCTGTCTCTGATACAGACCTGATCAGAAAATCCCTTATCTCCTCCGCAAGTAAAGGGAAATCTGAAAGCGGGATCTTTTTGATATCGTTAGGCCCGTTTATTCTTTCCAGAACCATAGGGTCTCCTTCTTTCATTGTATGATCTGTCATTATATGATATAAAGACCAGCGGACTGTAATTCCCGGTTTGTCTCAAAAGAACAGCCTTGAAACCCATATCCTGCACAGTATTTTCTTATCTGTCCCTGGTCGTAAGATACTCTGTCAGTGAAAGCAGAAATGAACAGCCGCGCACCCTTTTCTCATCACTGCTGTCCTTTGCGAGTGTTCTTATGATCCCGCATGCTTCGTCTGAAAAGCGGCGCACTTCACTGCCGGCCCCTTCGAGGCCATAGAGGGTGACATATGTGATCTTATGATTTTTGTCATCACTGTGCACCGGTTTTCCCAGGGTCTTCTCGTCTCCCTCGACATCAAGGATATCGTCCCTTATCTGGAAGGCCATTCCAATAAGCGATGCGGCCTTTTCCACAAGGCGGACGGTCTCATCATCAGCGCCGGCAAGTACGGCCCCGGTTCCCATGGATGCCTCAATGAGGGCTGAAGTTTTTTTGCGGTAAATATATTCAAGCATCTGTTCGTCCTGAGCGATCCCGTTGTTCTGCACGTCGACGCTCTGTCCGCCGAGCATCCCTTTTATGCCTGTTTTTTCAGACATAAGCCTTAATGCCTTTATAACCTGTGTGCTGCTGCCTGTCAGATCAAATGCTTTCAGCATAGTCTCATAGGCATAGTTAAGCAAAGCATCCCCGGACAGCACTCCCATGGCTTCACCGTACACCTTGTGTGTAGTGAGCCTTCCGCGGCGGTAATCATCGTTGTCGATAGCCGGAAGGTCATCATGGATGAGCGAGTGTGTATGTATCATCTCGATGCCTGCCATGAATGGCTCTACCTCCCTGCCCTCGCCTCCAAGCATGTCAAACACCGCTTTCATGAGCACCGGGCGCAGCCGCTTGCCGCCTGCAAGCAAAGCGTATGTCATAGCCTCCGGAAGTGTTCTGCAGAACCCGTCAGCTTCGGGAAGATATCCGGATATTATGGTTTCCGCCTCTTTTGTCCTTAAATTCAACTCATCATTAAAATTCACTGAATGACCCATCCTCATTTAGCTGCAGTATTTTCTTCTCAACAGTATCAAGGCGGCTGCTGCAGTGCTTTAAGAGTTCCATCCCTTTTTGATAAAGGAGGAAGGAATCCTCAAGCGAAGTCTCACGGTCCTCAAGCTTTGCCGCAATCTTGTCAAGTTCTTCAAAAGCTTCCTCAAGCTTCAGTTCTTCTTTTTCTTCCAATTCTTCTTTTACCTTGTCAGGCATGATAGTCAATTCCTTTCTGCGAAGCCCGGGATGATATCTTTTACGACGGCTTCATACCGTCCGTCAGTCACATGTACGGTTACCATATCTCCGGTGTGGATGCTTTCTATACTAGTCACTGCTTTTCCGTCAGCTGACGCAACGTATGAATAACCGCTTTTAAGCCTGTGAAGCGGAGAAAGTCCGGTGAACTTTTCCGCCAGGATCATAAGCCTGTGCCTTCCCTCGGTGATCTTTGTATGCATCCCGTCCTGCAGGCGGTTTTCCAGATCGGCAAGCCTCTGTGTATCTTCTCTCAGCCGGCTCTCCGGGCTTCTCGACCTCAGTTTTTCCTGGTAAAGATAAAGCCTCTGCCTGGCCATGGCGGTTTTCCCGTGCATTGCCTGCATCATGCGGCCTTCCACCTGGCGGAAGCGCATTATCGTCTTTGAGAAATCGTTTACCGCAAGCTCTGCGGCAGCAGAAGGTGTAGGCGCACGCATGTCCGCTACAAAATCCGCTATGGTGAAGTCCGTTTCATGCCCTACCGCGGATATCACAGGAGTTTCGCATTCAAAGATAGCCCTCGCGACTATCTCTTCGTTGAACGCCCACAGGTCCTCTATTGATCCGCCGCCTCTTCCGGCGATAATAACATCAAGGCCCAGACGGTCAAGCGCCCGGATGCCCCGCGCGATGCTCTCCGCGGCCCCTTCACCCTGCACAAGGGCCGGCCAGATGATTATCTGCAGATACGGATTTCTTCTGAGCGCCACATTGCGGATATCCTGCACGGCGGCTCCGGTCGGGGCAGTCACAACACCCAGACGCTTTACAAAACCTGGAATGGGCTTTTTGTATTCCTGCGAGAACATCCCCATCTCCTCAAGCTCCTGTTTGAGCGCAAGGAATCTTTCGTACAGGAGCCCGGAGCCTTCAAGCGTAATCTCCTTCGCGTACAGCTGATATTTGCTGTCGCGTGTGTATACCTCAACACTTCCGCCAACTATCACTCTGTCCCCGTCCTTCATCCTGAAGGCCAGGCCGCGGCGCGCACCGGCAAACATCACGCAGGCGATGGTTCCGCTTTCATCCTTAAGTGAAAAGTAAATGTGCCCGCTGGTATGATATTTGCAGTTCGACACCTCGCCCCTTACGTAAATTCTCCTGAGGAAATAATCCTGTGCGAACATATTGCGGACGTATTTGTTGACCTGTTCAACAGTATAGATATTATTCTGACTCATTCTTATCAGCTTCCTCCGGACTTTCGGGGGCATCCTTCATCCGCGCCACTCTGCCAAGGATACCATTCACGAAGGAACCCGAATCATCTCCGCCATAGCGTTTGGAAAGCTCAACGGCTTCGTTGATAGCCACGCCTGTCGGAACATCCTCATCATACCTGACCTCATAAACGGCAAGGCGGAGCGCAGCCAGGTCCACCCTGTTCATACGTCTCGTTTTCCAGCCCCTGCTGACTTCGTTAAGAAGGGCGTCAATATCTGTCAGATTCTCCCGCACCTTGCTGAATTTGCCGACCATGTAATCCCGGTCCTTCTCCGAAAGATCCGGAATATCCTCCAGGTAAAGGTCGAGCTGGGACGGCATCTCCCTTGACGGATTGAACTCCGAAATAAAAAGCAGTTTAAAAATATGTTCCCTTAATTCAGATCTGCGCATAACATTCCTTTCCAGTGTGTGTTCAAAATGTCCGTATTTAAAGAAAAGGAAAGCAATATCACTTTCCTTTTTCTTCTTTCTCGATGTCGACGCCCGCGATGTGTATGTTGACGTCCTTCACCGTAAGGCCTGTCATGTTTTCAATGGACGATCTGACTTTTTCCTGCACTGCCTTGCTGGTCTCCAGAATATTCTTGCCATAGCTTATGTTAAGTGTAATGTCTGCCGAAACCTCGTTGTCCTTAACACACACGCGTATTCCTTTAGCCAGGCTTTTAAGGCTCTGTTTTTCCATAGAGTCATAGGTTACATTGCCTGCCAGCGACGCCACGCCATCAGTCTCAGCCGCCGCAAGCGCTGCTATCTTAGTCACAACTTCCTCTGTAATGTGCACCTCTCCAATGCCCCCCAGGTCCCGAATTTTGTATATAATCCTCTTCTCAGCCATGAGATACCTCCGGTTGTCTTCTTAATTAGCCACTGTCCGCGCCGTAACGAAGACGGCCGTAAACAGCAGCCTTTAATTGCTAATATAGACTACATTATATCAGACATCATTTGAAATGAAAAGCATAAAACTCTGTTTAATATTCACGTGGCTGTGAAAAAAGTCATGACTTTTTTCACAGCACTTGATCTCTATGGATCAAAAAAAGCGTGTCCGGGGAAAGGGGGGTGTGGGGGGAAAACGTCGGACTTCGCAACTCTGAGAGCGTTTTCCCCCCACACCTTCCGGAAACAGCTTACTCTCGGATGTGCGAAACCGCCTAAAAGCAAAGGGGTCAGGGGTGGCGAAAAAAAGCCTTTTTTCACACCCCTACCTACTGAACTCGGCCAGCACCAGCCCCGGATTCCGGTCGAGTGTCATTCCCACGCTCCATGGATTGATAAAAAGCAGCAGCGGATTGCCCTTCAGGTCGGTGACCTTCTTCATATCCGAGGTGCCTGTTATCTTTTCCACGTCAACCTCTTCCTTATTCTGTATCCAGCGTATATGTTCGTAAGGAAGCATATCCAGCCCTATCTCCACATTATACTCGTTTTCCAGGCGGTACTTGAGCACGTCAAACTGCAGAACACCGACCACGCCCACAATGATCTCCTCCAGTCCGCTGTTCAGCTCCTGGAATATCTGGATGGCGCCTTCCTGCGCGATCTGGTTGATGCCTTTTACAAACTGCTTACGCTTCATGGTGTCGATCTGACGTACGCGGGCAAAGTGCTCTGGCGCGAAGGTAGGGATGCCTTCAAAGGCGAAATGGCTTCCCGGTGTGCATATCGTATCTCCTATGCTGAAGATTCCCGGGTCAAAAACGCCAATGATGTCCCCCGCGTAAGCCTCATCCACAACATGACGGGATTCCGCCATCATCTGCTGGGGCTGGAGCAGGCGCATCTTTTTGTCGCCCTGCACGTGGTAGACCTCATCGGATGCGTCAAACCTGCCCGAGCAGATGCGCATGAACGCGATACGGTCACGGTGAGCCTTGTTCATGTTGGCCTGTATTTTGAAAACAAAAGCGGAAAAGACACTGTCCATCGGGTCGATCACACCTTCGTTGGACGTTCTCGGAAGCGGGGAGCTGGTCATCTGGAGGAAATGCTTAAGGAAGGTCTCAACTCCGAAGTTTGTGAGGGCCGAGCCGAAGAATACCGGTGTCAGCCGTCCTCCTGATACTTCCTCCTGGTCGAACTCCGCGCTTGCGCCGTCAAGCAGCTCGATCTCGCCCAGCAGCTGTTCCTTCTGGTCAGGATCCATCACTTCATCGATGCGCGGGTCATCTATCGGGATCTCCTCAATGACACCTTCCTTTGTACCCTTCTGTGTGTCCGAGAAGATCATCACCCTCCTGGTATTCCGGTCGTAGACACCGCGGAACTTTTTCCCGGAGCCTATGGGCCAGTTTATCGGGCAGGTGGCGATTCCGAGTTCCTTCTCGATCTCGTCAAGGAGGTCGAAGGTGTCATTGGCATCACGGTCAAGCTTGTTGATGAAAGTAAAAATAGGAATATGCCTCATTACGCATACCTTGAAAAGCTTGCGTGTCTGCGCCTCGACGCCTTTTGAGCCGTCGATGACCATCACGGCGGAATCCGCCGCCATGAGCGTACGGTATGTATCTTCCGAAAAGTCCTGGTGACCCGGGGTATCAAGAATGTTGATGCATCTTCCGTCATAGTGGAACTGAAGCACCGACGAAGTTACCGAGATACCTCTTTCCTTTTCGATCTCCATCCAGTCAGACACCGCGTGACGGGCCGTCGCCTTACCCTTCACACTTCCCGCAAGGTTGATGGCCCCGCCGTAAAGCAGGAATTTTTCCGTAAGTGTCGTTTTTCCGGCATCCGGGTGCGAAATAATGGCAAAGGTCCTTCTCTTCTCTATCTCTTTTCTGTAATCTGGCATTTTTTAATAACTCCGTTCCTAATGTCCGTCACCTGCCCGCATAACGCGGGCTCCTGGTACATGGGCGTGATGTGAGATTTTGTTACTATTCACGGCCGTAAGGAAATATACTCTGCTCTGCCATGCTTGCATGAGCAGAGCAGAGTATATTTCCTTACAGGGTCTGAGCCCTTCATGAGGAATCCAGCCGTGAAACGGCGATGAAGCCCGTAAGGGCGAGA
>JAFUCO010000005.1 GCA_017459635.1 Blautia sp.
GCCCTTCATGAGGAATCCAGCCGCGAAGCGGCGTTGAAGCCCGTAAGGGCGAGATTCCGAATGGAGGGCTCAGGCCCAGCCGCTTGCGGCTGGGCCGTGAATAGTAACCTGTAAATAGCGAAAGCAAAATATGGAAAACTCCGGAACAGTATGTTATAATGAAAATGTTCAGCACCGCTGAGCATCTGTATAATATGATCTAAGATGAAAGAAGGACACCCTATGGCATTTGACGGGATAACTGTGGCTGCTCTGGTCAGGGAATTTGACCGCGCTCTCACAGGAGGCCGCATCAACAAAATCCAGCAGCCGGAAAACGATGAAATACTGATCACAGCACGCGGGAACAGTGGAAATGTGAAGCTTCTGCTGTCTGCAAATGCTTCTCTGCCTCTCGCGTATTTAACCGAAAACAGCAAAACTGCTCCTCTGACGGCCCCCAACTTCTGCATGCTTCTGCGAAAGCATATCGGAAGCGCCCGTATCATAAGCATCACTCAGCCGCAGCTGGAACGCATCATCGTTTTCGAGCTTGAGCATCTGAACGAGATGGGCGATATCTGCCGCAAAAAACTGATACTTGAGCTGATGGGCAAACACAGCAACCTGATATTCTGTGATGATACAGGAATGATACTCGACAGTATCAAGCATGTCTCGTCACACATGAGCTCTGTCCGTGAGGTGCTTCCGGGCCGCATGTATTTTATTCCGCATACACAGGAAAAGCTTGACCCGTTTTCACTCTCTTTTGAAGACTTTGCAGGGGGAGTCCTTTCAAAACCTGTAAACGTATCAAAAGCCATTTACACTTCGCTTACAGGCATCAGTCCGGTCATTGCCGAAGAAGTCTGCTACCGTGCTTCAATTGATGGAAGCGACAGCTGCAGCGCACTTTCAGACAACCAGAAGCTTCACCTGTTCCACACTCTGGAACGCCTTATTAATGCTGTAACAGATGGAGATTTTGAACCCGGTATTGTTTACCGCAAAGATGAGCCTGTAGAGTACGGCGTTTTCCCCTTCCAGCAATACGGGGATGAATACCGGATCGTCCCGGCAGAAACAGTTTCCGGAATGCTTGAAAGCTATTACGCCGAGCGCAGCACCATAACACGTGCGCGGCAGAAGTCATCCGACCTGCGGCGGGTTGTGCAGACTGCCCTTGAGCGGAGCCGCAAAAAGCTGGCCCTTCAGGAAAAGCAGATGAAGGATACAGAGAAGAAGGACCGGTACAAGGTATATGGAGAGCTTATAAACGCCTACGGATACGGGCTTCCTGAAGGTACGAAATCCTTCAGGGCACTCAATTACTATACCAATGAAGAGATCGACATTCCTCTTGATCCTCAGCTTTCTGCCAAAGAGAACTCAAAGAAATACTTCGACCGCTATGGCAAACTCAAACGTACCGAGGAAGCGCTCACAGAGCAGCTCGCTTCGACCCGCGAGGAGATCATGCATCTGGAGACTATCTCCAATGCGCTTGATATTGCAGTAACTATCAGTGATCTTGACCCGATAAGGGACGAGCTTGTGCAGTACGGCTTTATCCACAAGAATCCGGGGCCCCGGAAAGGCGCCAAAATGCGCGCAAAATCCATGCCGTTCCATTATGTCTCTTCCGATGGCTTTGACATGTACGTTGGAAAGAACAACTACCAGAACGATGAGCTGACATTCAGGATGGCTTCCGGCAATGACTGGTGGTTCCATGCCAAAAAAATGGCCGGTTCGCATGTGATAGTCAAAACCCCCGACGGTGAGCTGCCTGACCGGGCTTTTGAGGAGGCCGGACGTCTTGCCGCATACTATTCCAAAGGAAAAGACGCTCCGAAAGTCGAGATCGATTATATTCAAAAGAAGCATGTTAAAAAACCAGGCGGCGCAAAGCCGGGATTTGTAGTGTATTATACCAATTATTCTCTGATAGCGGAGCCGGACATCCGCGGGCTCCGGCTGGTAGAGTAAGGAGGCAGAACACATGGCCCGATACGATGATGAAGTAAGCAGGAATGACCAGATACCGGGCTCAGACACCTTGCCTGACCCAGAAACCTTTTTTAAAGAATCCGAAAACACTTACCGCCCCGAGCTCAGCCTGGCAGGCGATGAGCCGGAGGAAGATGATAAACCCGTGCCTGAGCCTGAGGAAGAAAATAAGACTGAGCTTGAACTGGCAGACGATGAACCCGAAGAAGATATAAAGCCGATGCTTGAGCTTGCGACCGATGAGCCTGAGGAAGATGTTAAGCCGACGCTTGAGCTGACTTCCGATGAGCCTGAGGAAGATGTTAAGCCGACGCTTGAGCTGACTTCCGATGAGCCTGAGGAAGATGTTAAGCCGACGCTTGAGCTGACTTCCGATGAGCCTGAGCAGGTTTACAGACCTGAACTTGAACTGTCCGATGACTCTGCTGAGGACTTTAACCCGAAGCCTGAGCTTTCAGGGGAGGACTCCTCTGAGTATCCCAAACCCGGGAAAGATGATGGATTCACAGAGAATCATAAGACTGATGACGACAACTTCGGAGGCGAATCTGAAGATAATGAAGGCAGCGCAGGTGATGCGGTGCCAGGCGATACATTCTCTGAGCCCGTTAATGCGTCTGGAGGGTCGAATGACGGCTCTTCCCCTGAAACTCCGCCCAAAAAGAAAAGGAAGCGCTATATCATTCCGCTGACCCTGATTATAATTTTCGCTTCCGCCGTGACATTTGCCTACCAGTATGCCAACGCGCTCAACCGCCCGCGAGTCGCAGTCATGAGCTTTATCGCGACTGCTGCGGAGCTTGACTTTGATGCTCTTGAGGGCATGACGCAGTCAAGCGACATGAGCGCGCTTGACGGAACCGATTTAATGCTCCCTGTTTTTCATGATTTCTTCCTTGAAAATAACAGGAAGCTGACTTATGAGGTCGCAAACACAAGGCTGAAAATTGGTGATGGCACCTCACAGGTTACAGTCCATCTCAAGTATCTTGACAATACTGAAGTATACAGGGCTGCTCTTTCCGAACTGCTGCGTCAGGTGGTGGAGAAGGATATCTCAGAAGATTTTTCAGGCAACACCGAGGTTCAGCAGACTATCCTGTCATTGCTCAAAGAAAAATCCTCGGAGCTTGAGGAATCCTACATTGAGACAGATGTTGTTTACAACCTGGTCAAGCTTGACAACGAATGGAAGCTGGTCGCGCTTGACCGCGAGACCGTCAGAGCAATAACAGCCAACTGCACAAGCGTCCAGCAGGAAATTGACCGTCTTCAGGCAGGCGGAAGCCAGGATATCGACAACCGTTATCTTGAGGAGGATGCAAACGCAGGCTCCTTCAACCTTGATACTGAGGATTATGCGATTGCCTACGCCTCTCATGAAATAAGCACTGACTATGCCGGCGATCCATGTCTGCTGCTGTTCTATGATTATACAAACAAGAGCGAGTATCCCTCCGGAGCCCTTATAGATGTTTCCATCACTGTCTTCCAGCATGGAGAAGCATGTGATCCGGCAATACCCGCTGCAAACATTAATGAGACTGACAGCTTCCTTAAGGAAGTGAAACCAGGCGAAACTCTCCGTGTCTGCCAGGCCTTCGCCCTGTCCGACCTGTCAGACGTGACAGTGCAGTCCTACGACGGAGTACGCGTAACCGACGGAAATATTAATTCAGTCGTGATACATCTTCAAAACGAAACACCGCAGCAATAAAAGGTGATTCAAATCAATAAGACAGGGAACGGTTCTCTGTCTTATTTTTATAAGACAGAGAACCGTCCCCTGTCTTATTTGCCTCCTGTTTTCCGACCAGTACATGACAAACGTCACTCCGGTCATTTATCATTGTAATTCTCTGAACAAGCACGAGGCCATTCTTATCATTTCTTAAACGCCGAATATGCTTCCTCCGATGAATTCCCTGAGGATTGAATTGTTAGGCACATCGTCTCCCGGGACAGGGAGGAAGTAGTCGAAGAATTTCATCAGGCGCTTTGCTTCTTCGTATTCGGGGCTTTCTCTGTCGATTCCGAATAAAAGAGGCTCTGCGTATATCTTCAGGCTGGCGAGTTCATAGACAAGGGCTGAGTTGAACATTACATCGGCATTCTCCTGGAAGCCGAAGATGAACTGCTCCTCTCCTCTCCGCACGGAGGGCCATCTGCGTATAGTCTCGGCGGCAGATATTCCTCTTGTCCGCGCATCCCTTATTATCCTCCTTATCAGGCGCCCGTCAGTTGTCGGTATACGGTTATGTTCATCAATATTCAGCTGTGTCAGCGCGCTGATATATACTTTGAACTTGCTCTCATCCGGGAGGGAATAGCTAAGAGCACTGTTAAGCCCGTGAATTCCCTCGATAACAAGAATATCATCTTTGCCAAGCTGAAGGCTGTCACCCTTGTATTCACGCTCACCTGAAACGAAGTTATAGGTCGGGAGCATTACTCTTTTGCCCTGCAGCAGATCAGTCATATCCTGATTGAAGGCTTCAAGATCGATCGCCTCAAGGCATTCATAATCCTTTTCCCCTTTGTCGTCCAGCGGTGTATTCTCACGGTTGACAAAGTAGTTGTCGACTGCTATTGGGTGCGGCCTGAGGCCGTGTGCTGAAAGCTGCACCGAGAGCCTGTGTGAGAAAGTTGTTTTTCCTGATGATGATGGCCCGGCGATCATCACAAAACGTGCGTCCTTCCTGTCTGCTATCTTTTCTGCGATAGATGAGATCTTTGCCTCGTGAAGCGCCTCCTGTATCAGAACTATATCGCGTATTCTGTCCTTAGCTATGCAGTCATTAAGCTCGCCGACCGTTGATACCTGAAGCTTCTCGCCCCATTCCCTCGATTCCTTCTGCACATTGAATATCTTTGTCTGTGAGGAGGTTTCTCTCAGATGCTCCGGCTCCGACTTCTTTGGCAGAACCAGGATGAAGCCATCGTCATAGAGCCTCAGGTCGAAAAGCGAGGCCGCACCTGTCCTGTCCGCCATATATCCGTAAAAATAATCGTCAAAGCTTTCGATGCTGTAAATATTGACGGATGAGCCTCTGCGGTAGGTGAACAGTTTTTCCTTATCATACATGTGGTGGCGGTGAAAGATCCTTATTGCGTCCTCCGTCCTCACCGATCTTTTGTTGATGGGAATATCCTGTTTTACTATGTCTTCCATCTTTGCCTTAACCCGATCAATAAAATCCTGTGTAAGGCCGTTCATACCCTCCATGTTGAAAAAAATGCCGTTGTCCATCGAATAACGGATGACCGCTTTCTCGACATTCTTCTTACCGACTGTATCATAGATGGCTTTAAGAAGGATAAAGATTACCGTTCTCTTATAGGCACTGTGCCCGGCGGTATCTTCTGTTGTAACAAAGCTCACTGTGCAGTTTCTGGTTATCTTGCGGCGAAGCTCACAGAGTCCCCCGTCCAGTCTTGCCAGAATTATCTGATGCTGATATCTGCCCTGATATTCCCGGGCCAGTTCGCGAAGGCGTGTTCCCTCAGGGACTTCCCTGGTTTCACCGTCTATCGACAATACATACTTCTTTTCCATAACTGTCTCCTTCCGGAAGTAAAATTCCAGAAAAACACTAAAACCGCCTGAACCATTAAAGCATTTCGATCAACATTCTCAGCCGTAATACTCAAGCGCCTTTTCAATTATCTTTATTTCATCGTCCACTTCCCGGCTTCGCCGCATTGCTGTTTCACTTTCGGGTATTCCTATACTGTTTTTGATGTCACTGCAGACTCTTTTTCTGAACAGAAGGTAATCCCTCAATACCGGATCTTTTCTGCGAAGAAGGACAGGGCCGCAGTAAACCCGCAGGACGTATTCGGGATCATCACACATTTCTGCCGTTTGTGTGTTCCTGCCTGCTGCTTTTATTATCGTGTAGAATTTGCCGTCCTCTCTTAGCATTTTCTCATCGACGATGCAGAAGTCATGCTGATAAAGCCAGACCCTGAAGTGCGGTATATCCGACTGTGGGGACAGGATCAGTTCCCTGAATCCCGGCAGCTTCTCATACCCTTCACGGAGTATGCGTTCAATGAGCGGGCCGCCCATCCCGGCAATGACAAGCGAATCACACTCGCCCGGATAAAGCGCAGAAAGCCCGTCGGAGAGACGGGTTTCTATAAATGCTTCCAGCTGCTGTTCACGGATATGCTCTTCCGCCCTTTTAAGCGGGCCTTTTCGCACGTCCAGCGCAACTGCATGTTTTATTGTTCCCTGTTTTACCAGAGCTATGGGCAGATAACCATGGTCACAGCCCACATCCGCAAGGATGCTGCCCGGTGTGACCATGGATGCTATAGTTTCAAGTCGTAAAGATAAGTTCATAATTAATCCAGATAATCCTTCAGGATCCTGCTGCGGCTTGGATGGCGCAGTTTTCTAAGGGCTTTGGCTTCGATCTGCCTTATACGCTCTCTGGTTACGTTGAATTCCTTTCCAACCTCCTCGAGGGTGCGTGCCCTGCCGTCGTCGAGTCCGAAGCGGAGGCGGAGAACCTTCTGCTCCCTCTCTGTCAGAGTGCCGAGAACTGCGGAGAGCTGTTCCTTCAGAAGAGTGAAGGCTGCGGCATCTGCGGGAACCGGAACATTGTCATCCTGTATGAAGTCTCCCAGATGGCTGTCTTCCTCTTCGCCTATAGGAGTTTCAAGTGACACAGGCTCCTGTGATATCTTAAGTATCTCCCTTACCCGCTCTACCGGCATGTCCATGTGCTCCGAGATCTCCTCCGGGGTAGGTTCACGTCCGAGCTCCTGCAGCAGCTGCCTTGATACACGGATGAGCTTGTTGATGGTCTCTACCATATGCACCGGGATCCTTATTGTTCTCGCCTGGTCAGCGATGGCTCTTGTGATGGCCTGCCTGATCCACCAGGTAGCATAGGTACTGAATTTGTAGCCCTTGCGGTAGTCAAATTTCTCGACCGCCTTTATCAGGCCCAGATTTCCTTCCTGGATCAGGTCAAGGAAAAGCATCCCGCGGCCTACATATCTTTTCGCGATACTTACAACAAGACGAAGGTTGGCCTCGGCAAGCCTCTTCTTGGCTTCTTCATCTCCATCCTCCATACGTTTAGCCAGCTCGATCTCTTCCTCCGCCGAAAGGAGCGGGACCTTTCCGATCTCCTTCAGATACATACGGACAGGATCCTCAATGCTGACACCTTCAGGCACAGACAGGTCTATCTTGTCAAGCTCGACTTCCTCCTCTTCCTCAAGGTTTTCAAGCTCGGCCTCATCGTCAAGGATCAGCTCGTCCTGTCCGTTTTCGCTGATACGCAGCACGTCCACACCGCTGGCTTCAAGAAAGTCGAACACTTTCTCCATCTGCTCTACATCCAGGGGAGAATCCTTAAAGAAATCACTGATCTCCTGGTATTCGAGAACATTTTTCTTCTTCTTTGCCAGTTCCAGTAATTCAACAAGTTTCTCGCTGAACCTGCTCATATTCATTTCCATAGGTTACCATCCTTCCTGTTATGTTCTTTTTGAAGATGCTGTTCCCGGAATGACTGACCTCCTATTCACCGGGTGTGAAACGTATCTGCAGCTTTTGCCTGTTCTTCTGTAATGCTTCAAGTTCCTTCTGCTCTTTTATCATATCCTGCATCTGCTGCATGTCCGCAGGATCTCTTTCACTGTTTTTCTTTGCAAGGCTTTCGGAACGGATCTTGATTATGGTGTCCGCAAAGGCTCTGCTCTGCTCCTCTTCACTTGCAAGATGTATATTTGCATGAAAAAGGGCAGTCACCTCTTTTTGTTCTTCCGGATCCTGAAAATGGTTGAGAAGCTTTCCCGGGTTTATATCGCCCTGCTCCGCCTGCTCATACAGCATCTCAGCGACCGACCTATAAAGAGGAGTAACGAAATCATCTGTCTTTATATATTTTTTTACTTCGTCATAAATGCCCGGATAATTTACAAGCCAGGTGAGAAGCAGCCTCTGTGCCATGTCCGAAGCGCTCACCTTTTGAACCTTTTCTGCGCTGCGGGCTGTATTTCTGGGGGCCTGCCGGTTCTCGACCGGAGTTCCCTTCATGGCCCGTATTCCCACACGACGCTTCAGGTCCTCAGCAGTTATCCCAAGCCTGCCGTATTCTTTCACTACAGCTTCTATATACAAGCTTCGCTCAAGCTCATCCGACATTTCCAGAAGATAATCCGCGCACCTTTCAAAAAAGCGGTTCTGCCCCTGAGGGGTATCCATCGGAAATTCCTTTTCAGCCGCATGCAGCCTGAACAGAAAACTGTCCTCCGCGCCTTGAAGCCTCTGTTCAAAAGCTTCGGCTCCCTCGGCCTTGATAAACTCATCAGGGTCTTTGTAGGGCTCAAGGTGAACCACCCGGGAGATTATCCCGGCTTCCGCCAGTATGGGGATAGCCCGGAGCGCTGCCCTGACTCCCGCCTCATCACTGTCGTAAAGAAGCAGCACTTCACCCGTATATCTTCTGACCAGGCTCGCGTGTCCTGATGTGAAGGCTGTGCCGAGCGAGGCGACTGCGTTGTTGAATCCGGCCTGATGCATTGTGATGACGTCCATATAGCCCTCACAGAGTATCAGGTTTTTCTTTCTTGAACTACGGGCTATATGAAGCCCGTACAGATTTCTTCCTTTGTCAAAGATCATTGTTTCCGGCGAGTTGAGATATTTGGGCTTTCCGTCGCCCATCACGCGTCCTCCGAAACCTATCACCCTGCTTCCCGGGTCCATAATGGGAAAAATGACTCTGTTCCAGAATTTGTCATACATTCTTCCCTGCCGTTCATCTATGTTGAACAGGCCAGACTCCTTCAGCAGGCTGTCGCTGTAGCCTTTGCCCTTCAGATATTTGTAAAGATCATCACTGTATTTGTCTGAATAACCGAGTCCGAAGTTACGAATGGTCTCGTCCGTAAGTCCCCGGTTTCTCAGGTACTCATATGCCCTCTTCCCGTTCTCGCGCCTCAGCTGATAGTAAAAGTAACCTGCGGCTGCCTTATTGATCTCCAGCAGAGTCTGTCGCTTTTCCGAAGCTTTTCGGGCTTCCGGAGACTCGTCCGCAGTCGGCAGCGCAACACCGGCCCTGTCGGCCAGTTTTCTGATTGCCTCAGGGAATGATGCGTTATCGTACTGCATCACAAAGCTAACGACATTGCCTCCTGCCCCGCAACCGAAGCAGTAGTACATCTGTTTGCCGCGCGACACGGTGAAGGATCCTGTCTTTTCATTGTGGAACGGGCACAGTCCGACATAATTGCTGCCCGTTCTTTTCAGTTTGACATACTGCGATACAACATCAACGATATCATTGCGTGAGCGTACTTCCTCTATCAAATCCTCAGAATAACGCATGCATCCTCCATCTGCTGAAATTTACATTTCAAACTGCTGCTTAGCGGGTCATGAACAGTTCATGTAAAGTGTATGAACAATCCTCCGATATTTTACTTCAGTATACCTCCCACCCGTGCGGCACGTAGATCTCGCGGAACTTCTGCATTGAATACTGGTCAGTCATGCCCGAAAGATAATCACACACTACCGTGTCTTTGTCGATGCCCTGATATTCGATCATCTCACGGTACTTCTTTGACATTCCTTCCGGATGATCAATATACCACCGGTAAAGCTCCTTCAGCATATTCTCGGCCTTTTCTTCTTCCTCTTTGGCGATCGGATTTTCATAGACATTGCGGAACATTATCGTCCGCAGGTCTCTCATTCCTTCAAGTATCTCAGGGGCCATCGTGATCACATTCCGGTCAATGCTGCTTACTATTATGCTATGGACAAAGGTGTTCAGCCTTTCACGGGTTGTATATCCAAGCAGCATTCTGAGAGTTATCGGGATATCGTCCTCTGTGATGATCCCGGCCCTCTGGGCATCATCCATATCATGATGTATATATGCTATCTTATCGGAAAACCTCACTACCTGTCCTTCCAGTGTGGAAGGCATGCTGCTTGTACGGTGGTTGAGGATGCCGTCCCGGACTTCACGTGTCAGATTGAGGCCTTCACCGTTCTTTTCCAGAACCTCCACTACCCTGATGGACTGGTGGTAATGCGCAAAACCCTTTGGAGAAGCATCGTTAAGCGCTCTCTCCCCGGCATGACCGAACGGGGTGTGCCCCAGGTCGTGTCCAAGCGCTATCGCCTCCACAAGGTCCTCATTGAGCCTGAGTGCTTTGGCTATAGTCCTTGCTATCTGCGATACCTCAAGTGTATGTGTCAGGCGATTACGGTAATGATCGCCCTGAGGGGCAAGGAAAACCTGTGTCTTGTCCTTAAGCCTTCTGAAGGCTTTGCAGTGAAGTATCCTGTCCCTGTCCCGCTGAAAGGCAGTACGGACATCGCATTCCTCCTCAGGCCTGTCCCTTCCGGCAGTATTCCGGCTGAGAAAGGCATATCTGCTGAGCATCTCTTCCTCTCGCTGCTCCATGTTTTCACGGATATTCATGAGAAGCCCCTCCGATCCTGAAATTACAAACAACATACCCTTTCTTTATATATTCCGCGTTTCTCTGTCGAATTCCTCTTTTTTATTTATGACTTCACATAATTTTTTAAGTATGCTATACTATATCTGTAAAGAAAAAGGTGTCATAACAGCAATCTTGATTTGTATGGGAGGAATAAATAATGGAGGAACAATATATGTCTGACAAAGAAATGGTTCAGATGTTGATCGATCAGCTCATTTCTGTCCGCCGTGCAAAAGATTCCGACGATCCTATGCGCGAGCTGGAATATCAGGAAAAAATCCTTACAGTAAAGCTTGAAGCAATGGGAATCACTGTATCTGATCTCCCGCATCTCAAATAAACAGCTTTATCTGGACAAAACCTGTTTTTAACAGGCACTGCTTCTCTTTACTCTTCGACTGCATAAGTTTCAAATACCGCTGTTGCTGTGTGTTATTCATCATGCCGCAATGGCGGTTTTATTATCGCCGTCCACGAACAACACTACAATAGATACCCCTATTGTGCAATAGTATCTACTTCAAAGCCTGAAGTATCTTCTTTGCTGCCGGATGCCTCCACTACCAGGTGATGCGGAAGGCAGATTATCGATCCGCCTTTCTCCCCTATCTTCTTCTGCTCAGTGCAGTATCCGTCCGGGCAGTCCGCTTCGACCATTACCGCAGTTCCTTTTTCTATTTTAAGCCGGTTATGCCCGAACTCTGTATCTATGTCGATCTCATCATCCACATAAAGAGACCATCTGCCAATCTCTTTGCCGTCCACTCTCGCACAGACTTGATCAGCATTTTTTACAGTTCCATGTGAATAGAACAGCCAGATTACTCCTGCAGCAGCAAGCATTATTATTATAAGCAGATAGTCCCATTTTCTCATCTTGTCTCCATTATCTGTCAGGCTATTTACTTACGATTCCTGCGTCATACACTTTAATGCTGTTAACGGTCAGGTTGCAGACAGCCTGGTCTTTACTGTTCTCAGGCCGGAAATGTATTGTTACAGTCAAAAAACCGGAAACCCCATGTGGATTTCCGGTTCATTACTTGTCATGCGGAAGATGGGACTTGAACCCACACGACTGCAATAGTCACTAGATCCTTAGTCTAGCTCGTCTGCCAGTTCCGACACTTCCGCATATCGCATTTCGTGGGAAAACTTTGTTTCCCTCGCGACAAATGATAGTATATCAAAGCATCTTCATAATGTCAACACTTGTTTCATCAATTCGAACAATTTTTTTCAAATGGTTACTATTCACGGCCCAGCCGCAAGCGGCTGGGTCTGAGCCCTCCATTCGGAATCTCGCCCTTACGGGCTTCAACGCCGCTTCGCGGCTGGATTCCTCATGAAGGGCTCAGACCCTGTAAGGAAATATAATCTGCTCTGCTCATGCAAGCATGGCAGAGCAGATTATATTTCCTTACGGCCGTGAATAACTTCAAATGAGACGCTTTTCAAGAGTTTCAGGACTTACAGCGTATAGGAGCGCATTTTCTCTTGTGATTGCTCCTGATCTGTATAACTTTAAGAGTTCCATATCCATGGACATCATGCCCTGCGAAGCTCCGCTGAAGATGGCGTTTTCGATCTGATGTGTACGTCCGTCACGGATTAGGTTCTGGATAGCGGTGTTTACAGTCATCAGTTCGAATACGACTGTCTGCCCGCCTTCCTTCTTCTGTACAAGGCGCTGGGATACAACCGCTCTAAGGACAACCGAGAGCTGCATTCTTATCTGTGCCTGCTGCTCTGCCGGGAAAATATCCATAATACGGTCGACCGTCTTGGCTGCTCCAGTAGTATGAAGCGAGGAAAGCACAAGATGTCCGGTCTCGGCTGCGGTTATGGAAGTCTGTATCGTATCAAGGTCACGCATCTCACCAAGCATTATAACTTCGGGTGCCTGACGGAGTGCCGCACGCAGCGCCCGAGGGAATGATCTGGCGTCATTCGGGACCTCTCTCTGGCTTATCAGGGACTGTTTATGTTTGTGAAGGTACTCTATAGGATCCTCAACTGTTACGATATGTCCCTTACGGTTGGAGTTTATCCAGTCGATGATACAGGCCAGGGTCGTACTTTTACCGCTGCCTGCAGGTCCGGTAACAAGGATAAGGCCGCTCTTTATCCTGCCAAGTTCCACAATGGACTTGGGTATGTTCAGCTCCTCAGGACGCGGCAGGCTGAATGAGATCATACGAAGAGTGGCGGCAATAGTACCCCTCTGATAGTATGCATTGCAGCGGAAACGGCTGATGCCCGGTATCGGGAACGAAAAGTCATCGTCGCCGTCCTCATCCAGCTGTGACATATCCCTGTGGGCAAGCGCATACGCTTCAGTTATAAGCCGCTTTGTATCCTCCGGCTTAAGGATATCTCCCCCAACCGGTATTACTTCACCCTTTACCTTGCATGAAACAGGGGCGGCAGGAAGTACAAATATATCTGATGCTCCCATCTCGGAGGCTTTTTGCAGGTAGTCTCTTAGTTCCATAGATTTACCATCTCCATCTCAACCACAAGTCTGTGAGTCTTCCACATCACATGCCCGTCTTCAGAATCTGCAGGAAGAACAGCCGAGCAGTTAAGCGTGTGTTTGCCTTCCTCTTCTGTCCATGAAACTGTATCGCCTTCAAGTGTCATGCCTGAAGGAAGCTGTCCTGCTATTTTGGTGAGATACTCCTCCCGTGAATCTGTCTCCGACAGAACTTTGGCAGATACAGCATCCAGCGACGCAAGGGATTTCTCTGAACGTGCGTTAAGCGTGTAGGTCTCTTCAGTCACGCCTGCGCTTCTTTCACTGAGCGACAGGTCGTTTCTTGTCATCATATAAGTAAGCAGACCCAGAATGCTCATACTCAGTATTACAACAATGAGGATAATTGATGCCGCTCCGGGTCCAAATGATAATTTACTCTTCTGCTGCATTTTTATACCCCTCTGTACCAGGAAACAGGAAGCCTGAACAGCTCCACTCCTTCCTGCCTGCCATGGCCTTCAGTCATTTCGCTTACGTAGGCAGAAATGCTGCCTTCCCACAGCTGACCGGCCTCCTGCGGCAAAAATGATCCCGTAATCATCAGGGAGTAAGCCCCCATATTCTTTGTCCAGTATCCATGGGATGATACAAAATACATATCATCAAGGAGTTCTTCCGGATGCTCGCTTCCATACATGTTCTCGGCAATATTCTGGGCCTCATACAGAGCCTCTGTTTCAACCTGTGAGCGTATTGCCATGCTTCTCGACAGGGAGAATACCCTTACAAGAACCGTCAGAGTAACCATCAGGAAAAACACGGCTATCAGGATCTCTATCAACAAATAATCTGATCTGTTGCGTCTGTTCATGTCATTGCCCCCCTCCCATCATCAGTATTCGGGGAGCCTTTTCCAGCCGCATCGCTGCTGTCATTCTCCTCTGCAGCGCCCGCTGCATTCGTCGCTGCATCCTTTGCATGTTCTGCTGCAGTTATCACCTTATCATCAGATGCTTTTTCATCAGATGCTTTTTCGTCAAATTCATCTTCGTCAGCTGTATCTTCAGATCCTGCACCTGCAGATGCTGAATCTTCCGCAGCTGAATCTTCTATTATATCTGCATCAGGGCTGCACCTGAGTGCAGTGGTCACCTGGATCATATCGCCGGCAATGTCCATCATATCGACAGTCACCAGCTGCCCCTCTATCTTAGGAGCAAACGCCTTGATTTCGGTTATCTCAACACCATGGTCCGGAAGCATCTCAGTATCCGCACGAGTAAACTGCTCGTACAGCTTACCGTCATACTCATAGAGCCAGGTCACGTACTCTGTGCCGTCTATATTCTCGTGCAGAGCAAGAGTCGTAATTCCACCGGCATCTTCGACCTTTACGGATCCGATGGAATCCTGTGCCTTAATCATACTTCTGACATATGAGAACAGTACACGGTCCGAATTATTCTGATCCATCCGGTCTACTACGCCGCGGTACATCTGCGCTCCAAAAAGCACGAGCATCACGGACATCATCGCAAAGAGTGCGAGAAGAACAAAGACAAACAGGCCCTGCATGCCATGATGTACTACATTTCTTCTTTTCATGATTACCCTGCTTTCTGTTCTATCACGCGAATGTCCGGAAAGAGGTTGGACGCAAACGCATCATAAGCCACCAGATACCTGCTGTGGTCATAAGACAGCCCGTAATTCTCCTCCAGATAACTAAGTGTACCGGGATAAGCTCCTTCAACCGCGTAACATGTAAGAGCTGCCTTCCTGACCGCATCGTGCACCATCTCGGTCTGCGAAGTCTGCTGGGAATTATCCAGATATGTCACCACTCTGAAAGCTCCGAATAAAAGCAAAGCCAGCAGAAGGACTATTGCGATGTCTCTTTTTCCCATCTTCTCCTCCTATTATCAGGTAATGAAGCAATACCTGTATTCCGTGAGAAAACTCCAGATTTCCCCGGAAAAACTCAGGCTTTTACCGGCTGTTTCAGAATGAATTACCAAGAATACCGATCATCGGAAGCATTACAGAAAGAAGGATTGCCCCGATAACGATCGAAAGCAGCGCTATAAGAGTCGGCTCGATGATTGCAACTATATGGGCAATTCCATCCTCAACCTGTTCTTCATACATCTCGGAGATCTTCTGCATTACCTGCTCTTCGCGTCCGGTAGTGCTGCCGATGCGGATCATTCTGTCTTCAAGCCCGCCAAACAGGCCTGACTCAGTAACCGCTTCAGCAAAACCCTCACCGCCATTCAGCTTTTCATAGATACCGTTGACCTTTTTGATGATCTCGCTGTTGGAGAGCACCGACGGCATAAGACGGAAAGCTTCAAGTGTCGGGAAACCGCTCGAAAGCATGATTGAAAGAACACTTGCAACTCTGGAAGCATTGAGCTTCATATCAAGATTACGTACCGGCGGGAATATTTTGCGGATGAAGTTCATCAGCTTTTCCCTTCCGGATCCTTTAAGCATCACTATGCTGATCAGTACAGCAATAACCAGTAATGCAACAAGAATAAGGACAACCCAGCCGATAACGGAACCCAGGTTTATAAGAACCCTGCCGCTGCCAGTAACGTCACGTCCCATACTGTTAAGGACACGTCTGAAAACGGGAAGTACCTTCCATACCATGAGAGCCACGATAACTACGATCATCACACCAAGTACAAGCGGATAGGTAACTGCATTGATAATAGCAGTTTTGATCCTGGACTCTCTTTCATAATAATCCGAGAGGCCGGACATGACCCTGTCCATCTGCCCCGACTGCTCACCGATTCCTGTAAGCTCGACCATATATTCAGGCCATCTTTCGTCTTTTTTCAGCGCCTGATACAGCGAACCGGTTTCATTCAGTCCCTGATATGCTGACTGATATACATCCGCATATTTGCTGTCTTTGGATGATTCCGCAATCGTCTCCATCCCATCATAAAGCGGCAGACTGGCATCAAGCAGCAAGCCCACCTGACTGCAGAAATTTGCAACCTCCGCAGAATCCACCTTGTTCTTTACATCGGCCATTTTGATCCTCCATATTTCCCGTCTTCACAGGTGAAAACACCGGAAACCATCTATCCTCTCCCGAGGAACTGCTAAAACTGATCAAAGATTGTCAGGAACTGTCTCAAAATCACAGGTCCTTAGTAAAAACGTTCGATCGTATAGTTATTTGCGACCGCGAGAGCGCCTACTGCTGCTGTCGGGTCAAAGAATTTGTCTTCACCGTCTACCGTAGAAATAGTCCATGCGTGGTAATATCCATCCACATATCCTATGATAAGCCTGGATGCTATTCCCTGTGAACGCAGCATACTTATTGTAACTGCCGAGAGATCCTGGCATATTCCGGTGCGGCTTGCAAATGTGGAATCAACCTCCGGAAGAGTTCCGGCAGCTACCGACTGCGCTTTTGCAAAATCGTATGTGAAATTTGCGCCAATATAATCACATATCGCATTAAATATCTCTGTCTGTGACGTCATTCCCTCTGTAATCTGGTCAGCCATTGCAACGCAGGGAGAGTCCTTCGTGTAGCTTACATACTGATTAGGTACGAGAAATGCTGCATTGTCATTCATGCTCGGTATGCTGAGGTCAAGCTTTCCACCTGTAGCATACTTTGATCCGGCAACATTCTCAAAAAGCGAAATGCTGTAATTCCCGGGTCCAAACTGGAGCGGGAGCACTTCATAATCCCCGTACGGATTGATGTCATACAGCAGCTGGTTGCCACCGCACATAACCTGAATCTTAAACGCGTTTCCGGTCGGCGAAGCCACCGCCATCATGACATATCCTTTGTATGTATTACTGCAGTCAAGACGAAGGTTTCCATCCATCCGCACATCAGAACCTGAGGCAACAGGCCATTCAGCATCTGATGAAGCGGCAATGGCTATCCTGATAAGAATTCCGCAGAATATCAAAAGAGATATTATTCCAATTTTCTTAGAAAGTCGCCTGTAATACATCGAGAACATCCCCATCCCTATTAAGGAAAACAATACCCCAGCTCACTTCATTCCCGGTAATATCTGCTACGACTGTCTGGCTGCTGGTATACTCCATCTGGCCAAACTGTACTGAACCATTCTCACTATATGGTACTGCTTTGACTACTTCGCCGCCTATTTTAATATCAAAAACGAGTTTGTCGTTTTTGAGCGGCTTAAGAGTAGGTGTTCCGATAGAATCCGCATCTACCTCCTCAGCTTCAGTTGAAGAAGATGCTGCTGCCTGTGCTGTACCGGCAGACGCTGCACTGCCAGAAGTTGATGAGCCTGAAGCCCCATTAGAAGCTGCAGTGAGTGATGCAAACATATCAGAGGTGTCAGAGCTTCCGGATGCTGCTGTGCTGCCATCAGTATTAACTACTGTTGCAACGCTGCCCGGATTAACTTCAACTGCTTCCTGAATGGCATTAGGATCAAAGTTCTCCTCTTCTTCTGTCTCTTCCTTTGCCTCTTCAGTTGGCTTCGCATTCGGATCCACGCGTCTGTAAGAGAGATTTGCAATACCGAAATCACCCTGAAGGACAGGTGTCCAGTCTCCGTTGCCTCTCATGGGAAGATTCTTAAGAGTGCCATTTCCTGCGGTAAAGACTCCTTCGTCCATGTGAACGTAGTAGCTCTTGCCAAAGTCAAGTGATACAGGAAGCTTTATGCTCACGCATGTTCCGCCTCCCCACATGAGACCTTCGAGTTCTTCGTCATTGAGAGGCCTGATGATGTACGCGTCGGTGTCTTCTGCGCTGCAGCTATAGATCTCGCCGTTTTCATCAAACACATGCAGTTCACCGCTGCCGCGGCCGATGTCCTCACGGGGCAGATACATATCCAGCGAATCGCAGAAATGCTCAGCAGGCATTTTGTCACGCGGATATGTCATGACGTAACCCATATTTTCAGTAAGGTCAACTTCAGGTACACCTTCATATGGCTTTTCCGGTCCGAGACCGGCTTTCCATTCTGCCGCCTGTACAGGCGCGGCTGCCAGGGTAAGTGCAATTGCGGTTAAAAGAAACGCTTTTTTCATCTGAACACCTCTCCTTCACGTACTCTTCTGCAGATCAATACAAATCGACCGTCGTCGCGGCGGGTATGGTCACATGTAGTTAATGTGATGAATTCATCGCCGAACTCCGCTTCAATATCTGTATCATAGATTGAGTTTTCATATACCTCATCAAGCCACATATCGACATCGATCTTGTACTGCAGGTCTGCATTGTACCGGAAACCTTCTTCATACTCGTCATAGTCTGCAGAATAAAAGGCGGCAAATATTACATAGGTTCCCCGGCGCATCAATGTGTCGAATGTAACAAGTTTATGTGTTTCCCAGTAGCTCTGTTGTTTAAATGCATCCATGCTCCCGAACATGCTTCCGTTACGCATATGATGTCCGCTGATTACCAGATTATAGCTTGGTGTGTAGGGATCGCATTTGGAGTCAAGGATTATCTGCCCGTTGTCATTATCTTCTCCAAAGAAATCATGGTGAAGGTAAAACTCGTTGTCCCTCTGCCGCTGAACCACAGGATAGTCTATCTGTGTATCCTCTATCACCAGCCATCCTATCAGATCATTGTTCATCTCATAGATGGCTTTCAGCTCCGGCAGTATTTTTTTCTCATCGAGCTTGATCTTCTTCTTAAGATTATAAGGAGTCGCGCCTTCCCGCTGGTTACGGTTAGTTGCCTTCCGGCGTCCCAGCAGCATCGGTGCGTCATATTCCTCATATTCCGGAATTGTGATCTGACGCCATTTCATTCCCGGAACGTAATCAAGAAGAAAATCCGATATTACGGACTCGTATGCTTCCTCCTCAGGTTCCTCTTCCTCATCCTCACCGGATGTATCCTTATCTGAAGTTTTCCCGGAGGATTTTCCGGAAGATTTTTCTTCTGGTTCTTCTGATGTTTTATCCGATGTTTTATCTGACTCTTTATCCGAAGCCTTATCTGATGCTTTATCCGATTCATCTTCCGAAGAATCATTCTCATCTGAGGATGCTGATCCCGAAGCCTTACCGGAACTGCTTATGCCGTCCTCTGATTCGTCATCATCCCCGGCATCGCTTTCATCCACATCAGAAGTCTCATCATCACGGGATGACCCGCCGGTCCGATCTTCATCAGCTTCAGGGGTGTCTGACTCTGAAGCTTCGTCCTCAGGATCTCCACTGTCTACTCCGTGGTATTCAGCATTTTCGGGGCGGTCTGCCGGTAAATCCGCCAGATCGCCCCCGTTATTATTTTCTTCGGTATCCGTCCCGGAATGCGTATCCGCGGCTGCCTCTTCATTCAGCACCTCTGCACGCATCCTGGACAGATCTTCCATAGTATCATTATTTTTCTTTGCAGCCCGTTCATAAAGAATAGGATATGAAAGAGCTATGCCAAACGAAACCACCGCAACAAGTATCAGAGCTATGCGAGTGCCTCGTTTCATATTATGCTTCACCCCTGCGCTTTCTGCCAGATACAAACAGGATCATAACTGCTGCCGCACCGATTCCTGCAAATATGAACGGATAGATCGGCAGATCATCGCCAGTCTTCAGCAGGTTGTTCCACAACGGAGTGTTGTAGCCAAACAGGTCAAGCAGCTGTTCCAGCTCTTCTTCGCCGAGCTCTTCATACGGAGCTGCTGCTCTCGGAACTGCCGGAATAAGACTGTTCGTAATTGTGGTTCCATCAATCAGCTGATAGTAACCCGGAACGCCTTCCTCACGGATGGAGTACTCATACTCTACTCCATAGCCATCATCGACCGGTATGTCATCGAAGGAGTATGTCCAGCCTGTAGCAGCTGAAAGTGTACGTGTATCAACAACTACACCGTCACGAAGGAGTGAAACCGTTACATACGAAGGTCTAAGTCCAGCTGCGTCGCCGCTGTCCTCCCAGATCTTGATGCCGCTGATCGCCGTAAATCTCGTCGGAGGCGACGGTATCAGCTCATTACGTATGGTAGTTCCGGAATATGTTGTTGAGTAGCCTGCCACAGGATCCTCGGTAACTGTATACGTTATACGACGTCCGCTTGGATCCGTTGCCGGCATATCCGCAAAGGTGTACGACCATCTGTCACCCCGTGCAGCGATAGATGCACTCGCCACTTCAACTCCGTCTGCAAGAAGATGAATTGTGATGTATTCAGGTCTCATACCATGTACATTACTCTCATCTACCCAGAGCTTGGTAATTGTTATCGGGATAAGCTCCGGTGCCGGTGTCGGTGTTGGAGCCGGTGTCGGTGTCGGGCCAGGTGTTGGAGTCGGTCCCGGTGTCGGTGTCGGGCCAGGCCTTGTAGTAGGCGGCGTTGTAACCGGCACGGTCGTCCTCGGTGTTGTTACCGGTACGGTAGTCGGTACTGTTGTCGGCACTGTTGTTGTAACAGTTGTCCTTTCAGTTGTTGTGGTTGTAGGCCTCTCAGTTGTTGTAGTTCTTCTCTCGGTTGTTGTAGTTGTGGTTCTCTCGGTTGTTGTAGTTGTGGTTCTCTCGGTTGTTGTGGTTGTGATTCTTTCAGTTGTTGTAGTTGTGGTCGGCGGTGTTGTATAGTTGTTTACAAATGTAACCTCTGCTACAGGAGCGTCTTTTCCGCCAACAACTGTAACCTTCTTGTCATTTTCTCCGACAAGGGCAACTCCAGCCGGATAATCCTTGTCATTTGTAACTTCGTGGATTGTATACTCTCCCGGTTCAAGTTGTTCAAGAATCTCAACGCTATTCGAAACACCTCTTGTAATCTTTATACTTTTCTCGCTTCTATAGTTATTCGGTCCGGTTATTAAAAACTTATAAGTCCCATCTGCCGGAGTAACTGAACTTCCTGCAGGAATGTTCCCGTCTATCGTAACAGTTTTAATTATACGTAATGAACCCAAAACAGCATCATGATGATTAATAATTACAAATCCTTTTTCATCATTTCCATTTACAATTCTCGTATATCCATTGGGAACAGGAACCTCATCAACCCTATATGTAACCCCAGGTGTAAGATTTGTAAAAGTATACTTCCAGGAATTACCGGCATTCAGTTCAACCGGCCCTCCGGTTGCAACATCATTTGCATAAAGCTGAACTGAAATACTGGACGGACGACTTCCGTCTCTGTTGTTTTCATCATCCCAGCTCTTCTCAACACTAATTGTTAAATACTTGTTAGTAATTGTTGTAACAAGTGTGCCATCAGCAGCTGTAGATGTCTGCGGTGTCTGCTTTTCATATCCTCTGACTGAAGTAACCTCATCCCAGTGATATGTAATACGTTCACCATTGTGATATTTAGGCAGAGGATCTGTTGTATAAGTCCAGCCATTCTGTGCAGATAATGTTGCTGTCAGGATGTCTCCGCTGTCTGCTGTGCTTCTTAGGACTGCTGTGATACTATCCGGGCGACTGTTATAAGCATTATTGCTGTCATCCCAGTCTTTAATCACTCTCAGAGTTACTGTTTCCGGTTTATAAGAATTCTTGAATACTTTTGGAACTTCACTATCGGATGTGGGGATCTGTGTATAATTCTTTACATCCTCTTCCTTCCAGATATAGCTGATTTCCTTACCGTCTTTGTCATAACGATTAAGATTTTCAACCTTATAATACCATTTATTACTCTCATTAAGATTATAAGTTCCGTATTCCGAAGAACCGGCATACAGAGTAACCTTCAGATTATCAGGACGTTTTCCATCCTGATTCTTTTCATCTTCCCATTCTTTAACAACTTCCGCAAAAGTCTTTTCAGGGCTGTACTTGTTGGTAATAGTTGTTTTAACTCCGTTTACTCCCTTGATAACTGTTGTTTCATTAGTCTCATTGGTCTTTGCATAATTAGGAATGCTCTCTTCACTCCATGTGTATGTAACAGGAACGCCATTATTATAGACCGGAAGGTTGAGTTCCGTTCTCGCTGACCAATTATTCTTTTCAGTAAGAGTAAACGTTATATCCTCAGTACTGTCAACATCATCATACAGAGTAACCTTAAGCGAATCAGGCCAGTCACTGCTGCTGTTTTCTTTATTCGTCTCGTCCTTATGATCCCATACTTTTTTAATCTCTCTGAATGTATACTCAGGTGTATGAGTGTTGGTAATTTCTGTTCTGTAGCTGTTAAGTTCAGAATAGTCCGGTGCAAAATCAGCGGTGGCAATCTGGTATGCCTTTCCATTATAGGTTATGTCCCGCGGAAGTACTCTCATTCCGGTAACATTTCCCTGTGTGTCATAGAAAGGTTCCACCTCACGCCAATAATAAGCAGCCTGTGTAGTTCCGTTTTCGGACGTATACAGCGGAAGGTTAGGCTCATTCCAGTACCAGCCATTGTTTTTATTCAATGTACGGACAATATATGGCTCATATGCAACAGTTCCGGCTGCATCCTTAAAAAGGGCAACATCAATCGAATCAGGTCTTGCTCCATCCTGATCATTGTTATCTTCCCATATTTTCTGTACTTCAGCTGATGTAATATGATCCCTCTTCGGGTCTACCACAAGGCTGTCATTAAATGCGAAAATAAAGAAATCCTGAATGCTCAGTCTCGGATCAGTTGCTTCCCTGATCATTGTCCCAAAATAAATGCCATCGGGAATAAGGCCCTTCCATTGTCCATTTTCTATTCCGGCAGCAACATCAGGAGATACAGGCAGCAACGTTTTAAGTGCATCTGCCGCTTTCTCGAAAAGTCCCTGTTTCTGTTTATCCTGAGGATCCGCAAGGAAATCTGTAAATGCCTTTACATCAGCATATTTTGCTGAAGGTGTTATATTGCCTGGTCCATCAATATCGCCAATACGGTAAAGGCCAACCTGCCCCTTGAAAGGAGTATCGACCCTTATTGTTACATCGACATCCGCGAACGCATTAACGCTGATGCACAGCAGCGCTGTCAGCATGATGGCAAAGCCTGCAAGCATTCTTAACAGGCTGCCCGGACGTCCTTTTTTCTCATTTCTCATCTTTTCTTTCACCTGTCCATGATTCATCATAATTTCTCCCATCAACTGTATTCAGGTACTGTTAAATTCAAGTACTGCTGCATATGAAACTTGAAACGATCTATAGCTGCCGGCTCAGCCTGTTCTGAGTGTATCCAGCCGCTTTTTCTCCTCCAGCACCTGCTGAAGCTGCTGTGAATAATCCCCCTCCTCTCTTTTCCGGAGGGCATCGGTGAGAACTGATATTTTCTCCTGCAGCGGAGTCAGCGATAAATTGCTGATTGCCCCCTTTAAAGCATGTGCGTCTTCGAAGGCGGCATTGTAATCCCCGGCTGCAAGGGCCTTCTGAAGCATATCAAAGTGCTTATCCTCACATGCCACATTCACCAGCCTGATGTAAAGTGCCTCATTGCCCATCAGGCGGGAAAGCCCTTCGTCCACGTTTGCTCCGTATTCTTTTAAAGCTTCTATCGTAAGCACGCTATCCCTCCCTTTTATGACTTAACATAACATAATGTTATGTAAAATTTATCTTTAAATTCCCTTAAAAAGGGCTATGTCTGCCTTTATTTCAGTATCTTTTAATATAAAAGCACTATAAGGGCACAATAATCTACTTTCTTAACTATAAACCATTTTATCCTAGAACGCAAGTAAATATCAATCAATTTTGTACAAAAAGAAGTTTAGGAAAAAAATCGAAAATATGGTTTTTCTTTCGATTGCCATTGAGGGCAGAATATGTTAACATTATTAAAAGTGTATCTGTCAGAGCCTTTTTCCGGACAGTTACGCATCTGCAGCAGAAACCATATTTCAGTCCGGAGGTATAACCAATGAGCCAGCAGTTTGAAGGAAAAGCCATCGGCGTCTTCGAATTTGATAATCTTGTCGCCTGTATCACTGCCCTTGACCAGGCGACCAAAACGTCGGATGTTGTTGTACAGGGTGTCGAGAGGAACCGTCTCAAAAGCGGAGCCTGCGTTAAGATACGCGGTTCGGTGTCAGATGTACGCGCAGCAATGGATGCGGCGATAATGGAAGGCAGCCGTTATGGCAAACTGTACGCCAGCACCGTGATAGCATCGCCTGATGCCAGTACGGAAACAGCTATTTCCATGACTATAAATAAATAAGGAGGTATTCGAACATGAAATATCAGGCACTTGGTCTGGTTGAAGTACTCGGAAGTGCAAACGCTGTGCGCGTTGTTGATCAGATGCTCAAGACCTCCAGTGTGGAATTCCAGACCTGGCACACAAGATGCGGCGGCCATGCAACAGTCTTTCTGGCCGGCGACATTTCCGCGGTCGCGGCAGCTGTGGACAGCATCCGCAATAACCCTCCGTGTGATGTCACGGCAGCGGCGGTCATTTCCGGCCCATCGGATGAGACATCCCGCGTAGTCTATGATTTCGGAGTTGCAAACGGATTCTTAAGCCCGGTTTCAGAATGAAAGTTTCAGCAGCTGTCAGGAACTGCTTCTGAACGATATCCGAGCACCGGCAGTATTATTCCATTTACTATAATACACTATCCGGGTTACACAGTCAGTTACCTAAAAACAGCGCTTCCGGGAATTATTCCCGAAAGCGCTGTTTTTTTCTGTCAACTATTCCCGGCATTGTGACCGGTCATTCAGATATCAGACCAGATGGTCCGGTTCCCTTTAGAATCATCATGGCTCTCATCCTGGCTGTTTCATTCAAAAATCAGTCCAGATGATCCTGTTTTACTTTTCCCAAAATCTTTTTTATTTTTTCCTGTTTCTTATTATCCTGACCTCTCTCTTAAGCGCGTAAGGCCCGACGGCGCCCAGCTTCTGTTCGGATTTGATCATCCGTGATGCCTCCGGAATATCCCTGTGGAGATGTATGGCGTCAAACTCGCACCTTGTTGTACAGAGTCCGCACCCTATGCAGCGGTTATAATCGACGACCGTCGCCCCGCAGCCAAGGCACCTGGCAGCTTCCGCCTTTACCTGTTCCTCTGTAAAGGCAAGCCTCAGGTCATCAAAGGACGGCTCCGCACGTCCCTGTTTGCGGCCCGGTATCTGGCGCTGGGCATTGTCAAAGCCTTCCAGCACGATGTCACTCTTGTCAAGCTCGATGAACTCGCGTTTATCGCGGGCTATTGTGAGTGACTGTCCCGGATGTACCGACCTGTGCATGGACTCACATGCTTTTTTGCCGTCTGCGATGGCATCTATGGCAAAGAGCGCTCCATGGCAGATATCTCCTCCGGCAAAGATATCCGGCTCGGCGGTCTGGAAGGTCAGAGGATCACATTCTACAGTCCCGTTCTTCCTGACGGCAAGGGATGTTCCTTCAAGAATTCCGCCCCACTCAGCTGACTGGCCTATCGCCATCAGCACGCCGCCGCAGTTCAGGCTCATGGTGTCATCTTCATCATAAACCGGCCTGAAGGCATGGTTTTCGTCAAACACCCTGGTGCAGCGCCTGAAAATCACTTCAGAGACTCTGCCGTTTTCACTGAGGATCTCCTTCGGGCCCCAGCCGTTAACAACACTGATGCCCTCTTCTTTCGCCTCCGCGATCTCATCCGGAGCTGCCGGCATCTCTTCCGCGCTTTCAAGACATACCATGGTCACACTGCCATCCGTCAGACGGCGGGCAGCACGGGCGACATCCACCGCCACATTTCCGCCGCCGACTACAACTATGTCTCCATGCAGCTTCTCCTGCTGGCCCTGGTTCACCCTCTTAAGGAAACCTACGCCGGACATAACACCCTCTGCATCTTCTCCCGGAACTCCTGCGGTCCTTCCTCCCTGAAGACCGATAGCAAGATAGAAAGCCTTATATCCCTGCTCACGAAGCTCCTGAATAGTGACATCCTTTCCTATTTCAACGCCGCACCTGAACTCTACGCCCATGGCGCGAAGCACTTCTATCTCAGATTCGAGTACGTTCTTCTCCAGCCTGAAGTTCGGAATTCCGTTTATCAGCATGCCGCCCGGACGGGTCTCTTTCTCAAAGACAGTCACGTCGTAGCCCTTTTCCCTGAGGTAATACGCGCAGGACATACCGGCAGGGCCGGCTCCTATCACCGCCATCTTATAGGACGGCCCCCACATCTTTCCTTCGTCATTCTCGCACACCGGAATGTACCGCTCTGCCGCGTCCAGCTCCCTGGCGGAAATAAACTTTTTGATCTCATCGATCGCGACGGGCTGGTCCACCGTTCCTCTGGTACATACATCCTCACATCTGCGGTTGCAAACAGCGCCGCATACTGCCGGGAACGGGTTGTCCTGCTTGATAAGCTTAAGCGCTTCCATGTAACGGCCTTCGGCTGCCATCTTCACATATCCCTGTACAGGCAGATGCGCGGGACATGCAGTCTTGCAGGGTGAAGTGCCGGTAGGATAACAGTTTATCTTCGCGTCCTCACGATATCCTGTGTTCCACTTATCCGCGCTCCACGCGGTGTCATCCGGAAGCTCCGTCACCGGATACTGTATCTCTCCTTTGGATGTGCAGAGCTTCTGTCCGAGCTTTGCGGCGCCAACGGGACATACCTCCACGCATTTTCCGCAGGCAACGCATTTCGAGGTCTCAACGGATGCCCTGTAGGCGGAACGTGACATGTTCGGCGTGTTGTAAAGCTGCGAGGTACGTATGGCATTGCAGACTCCCGGAGCACAGTTGCAGATTCCGACTATCTTCTCCTCACCGTCTATATTGGTGATCTGGTGTACAAAGCCATGGCGCTCCGCTCTCTCCAGGATCTCCAGCACTTCATTATAGGTTATGTATCTGCCGGTTCCGCGGTCGACGCAGTACTCCGCCATGTCCCCGACACCTATGCAGAATTCTCCGTTGATCTCGCCCGAACCCTCTCCGCGCATCGTCTGCTGCTTCCGGCAGGTGCACTGACCTACAGAGTAGACCGAGTATTTGCTGAGCCAGTGGGAAAGATGTTCCACGCTGACCGATTTATTCTCCGACTTGATAGCCTTCTCAACCGGGATGACATGCATGCCGATGCCGGCTCCGCCCGGAGGAACCATGGGAGTCACGTTTTCGAGCGGCATCTGGGTCATCAGGTTAAAAAATGTCGCCAGATTCGGGTGCTGTGCCGTGAGCTCGTCGTTCATCATCATGAACTCGGCAGAACCAGGTACAAAGATAGGCACATTGTACTGTTTGTGATGATCCGGATTCTCACGGTTCATCTCAAGGACTCCCACCCAGCACAGATGCTCGACCATCTTACGAGTCTCTTCCTCTGTCATATGGTTCATCTTCGCAAGAGCAGGAATATCGTAGGGAGTCCTCACCTTTTTAAAATTAAGAAGGAATTTTGCCTCTTCCTTAGTCAGGACTTCATCCAGAGCCCAGTATTCCGGATCAGTATAGTTCATTGTATGAGAATACTTTACCAGATATCTGTCTGTGATCATCGTCCCGAGCTTAAGGATAAGCTTTGCTTTCTCCGGGTCTTCCGGCCTGTAGCCGTCTGCCTGCCGGAAATCCCGCTCATTCACCATGCGGTTTTTCTGTTCTTTCATTACATACTCCTTTAACAGATTATTAAACTGCATCCGCAGTTTCATAATTATCAGAATTTACGATCAAAGTAAGACAGGGGCGGTTCTTTAAGACAGGGGACGGTTCTCTGTCTTATGATAATAAGACAGAGAACCGTCCCCTGTCTTATTTTAGGTTTTATCATCAGAAGAATCTTCCGACCAGATCCCTCGAAGCCGCGCAGGTGTCCTCCATGTCTCCAAAGCTGATTATCTCACCGGCATAGTATGTGTTCTGCCTGCCCTGCATCTCCTCCAGGCGGTCGTACCAGCCTGCGGCATAATCTTCGGGGCTTACATGCGGGCAGTAATAGACCTCCTGCTCATAGTGGCGGTCCTTGACCGGGAAGCCGCACACACGCATGTCATCCTGCATCGCATTTATGGTGTAGTCATAGTCGGCATCCTTGTCGCCTGCGTGGTTGCGAAGCGCGTATACCGTACACGGGCAGTTGCCGCCCAGCTCCTCCCACCTGTGATAATATACCATCGCATGGCCCAGGCGCTCGGGAACCATGTTGTCGAAGATGTATCCTGATATAGTCGGCCCCTGCCCTCTTTCGAAGGTCGCCAGGAAATCAACATATTTCTCATGGATGATCCGGCTGAACAGGTCCTTCTCTTCGTCGCGCGCGTCTGCGTATTCCGCAAAATGATCGAGCGGGGTCGTAACGATAAGTTTGTCGAATTCCTCGGTCCTTTCGCCGTCCGCATCCTTCACCGTCACAAGTATCTTTCCTTCAGTGCCTTCCTCCGGGCGGACGATCTTCACTACTTCCGTGTTCAAGACTGCGGGATGCACGAGCTTTTTGTTGGCTTCCTCATAGATGTTCTGGGTACCGTTCTTCCAGGTCCAGAGGCGCATGTTAACAAATTCAATTGCTGTTGTGGTATCAAGATATTTCATGACATAGGCAGCCGGGATCTCATCAAAGAAGCCGTAGCCGAAGGATGTGAACGGTCCTATCCAGATCTTCATCACATCCTCAACACCGTTCAGCCTGCAGAACTCATCAAAGGGCAGAGCCAGATCCTTAAGGTTTGGGTTGATGCCTTCGATATGTTCAAGCGAGTTGTGCAGCTGCTTTGAAAGTCCGGAGTACCGGCCGGAAGCCACGCCCCTGTGTCCATAGCAGTCGTAGCCCTTGTACTTCGTTTCCATTATTGCCACAAGCTTCTTCATCTGGGCTTTAAGGCGCATCAGGTCGGCAGTCTTTTTAATCGAAAAATTCTTTTTGGGATCAAAGGGGAAAATCTCCTTCCCTGTTGAGTCGCGGTACATGCGGCGCATGTTCGGACCGTCACTGTGCCCGACTCCGGCAAACTTTTCCACCTCATGCACGGCATGGTACGTGACTGCGCCCATGATGGCTCCCATCTCGTAGGTTCTCTCATATCCTGAATACCTTACGGTCGGGGAATAGCATTTGCCGCCCACACGGCTGTTCTTTTCAAATATGGTGTAGTTCTGATAGCCTTTTATCTGCAGATACATTGCCGCCGACACTCCGGCCGGGCCGCCTCCGATGATACAGATCCTGTCATTTATGCTGCTCATTTTTAATTCCTCCTTGTACTGCCGGGGTTTCCATGTTAGGATATATTTCATGTCCAGGTCACAGGACCTGAATGTGTACTTTTGAAACGTGCAAAAAGCGCGTTTTCATGACCCGCCGGAACATTTGTAAATGTCTTTTTACCGGATGGGCCGGGTATCAGAAGCTGCAGATGCAGCCATATGCTGCTGTTCACGGCCGTAAGGGCGGGATTCCGAATGGATGGCCAAATGCCCGGCCGTCTGCGGCCTGACCGTGAATAATAACACCCTTATAACAAATAGACAGGAGATCAGAATAATGCCAAAACTATACTTCCGTTACGGTGCAATGGGCAGTTCCAAAAGTGCGAACGCACTTATGGTCCGCTATAATTACGCAGAGCGCGGGCAGAAGGTGCATCTGCTTAAGCCGCGCACAGATACGCGCGATGGTGAACGCGTCATTTTCTCGCGCATAGGCATCTCGGCGCCTTGCGAATATGTAGACGAGTTTATCGAATTTGCCGAAGCGAACTGGCATACCCGTGAAGACGCTCTTGACTGTGCCGCCGTCATTATTGATGAGGCCCAGTTCATGACACCCTCCCAGGTCGACTACATGGCGCACATAGTTGACGACCTATACGTTCCTGTCATCTGCTACGGACTGCGCACGGATTTCCAGCAGAAGCTCTTCCCCGGAGCCCTCCGGCTGTTTGAGCTTGCCGATGTGATCGAGCAGGTCCCGACTGTCTGCTGGTGCGGGGCGCGCGCCCAGTGCAATGCCCGCATAAAAGACGGGCACATCGTGCGCGAAGGAGAACAGGTTTTTCTTGGCGGAAACGAAAGCTATATATCGCTCTGCCGCAGGCATTTTCTGCAGGGGCTTATAGCACCTCCGGCAGAATAAACATTTCAGCCGGCCGGTAAAGTGCTTCCCGCACAGATACCGCCTGTCTGACGCCCGGACAGGTGCCTCCTTTTTTAAATCCCGCATGTCAGCCGCCTGACTGGTACTTTCGGTTAAAGCAATACAGATCAGTTGTCTGTATCTGTACCGGCGCAGCTTTTCCTCATGATCTCTCTGAATTCTTCGAATTTACTCAAAAACAGTTCTGCGTTTTCTTTTATCTTTGCATTGTCTTTAGCATTTACTGCGTCAAGCACTGCTTCGACGCATTCATACACAGGAGTCAGGCTCAGCGCGCCGGCTGAGCCTTTCATATGATGAGCGGCAAAATACGCACCTTCGTAGTTCATATTTTCTACCGCCTTTTTAAAATCCTTAAGCTGGTCACTCTCCGCATATCTTTTCAGCAGGCGGATATAAAGCTTTTCATCATGCATCATCCTGGATCTCAACGCTTCTTCCGGATCAGCTCCCCAGGCAGCAAGCCTGCTCTGGATATCTGTCACTGCAGGTCATCCCTTTCTTTTTTTATTCAGAAATATCGGCATCAGCACCGGCTCCTTCATGCTTCATTCAGAAACATCCGCATCATTGCCGGTTCCTTCATGCACCTGCTTCTGAAAACCTTCGCACAGGCACGAGAACAGCCTTCCGGGATCTATCGGCTTGGTGACGCAATATGTCATTCCTGCTTCATGGCATCTCTCCTCAACATTATCGGCAGCATCCGCTGTAAGCGCCAGTATCGGAATGCTCTTCGCGTCCTGTGTACCCATAGCACGTATCTCGGCTGTCGTTTCAAAGCCGTCCTTGACAGGCATCATCAGATCCATCAGGATGGCCTGATAGTGATATGGTCCATGGCTTCTGAATAATTCTATGGCCTCCTGCCCGTCTGTTGCCAGCTCTGCATGTATACCTTTAGTGCTGAGCATCTTGATGATGACCTCGGCGATTATCGTATTGTCCTCGGCAAGAAGGATGTTTTTACCGTAAAGCACCTGATCCTCATAGGTTTCCGCCCGGTGGCTACGGAGGAGTATCTGCTCATCCGTTGCCAGATCAAACGTGAAGGCAACAACAAACTCCGTCCCTTTTTTCTCCCGGCTCTGGAAAGAGATAGTCCCTCCCATCAGCTCGACCAGGTTGCGTGCGATGTAAAGCCCCAGTCCGGTGCCGTCATTCTGTACTCCGGCAGAATTGTCCTGCTCATAGGGCATGAACATCCTGTGCCGGAATTCCTCATTTATTCCTATGCCATTGTCAATGACCCGGTACTCATGTCTCGCCCTTCCATCCTTATATTTAACATCGACCAGCAGCTTCACCGTCCCTCCTTCCGGAGTAAACTTGATGCTGTTGGAGATCAGGTTAAGAAGGACCCTCTGTACATGCTGGGCATCCATCATCACATACCTGCTGTTGCAGCCGGTTATCTCATGCTCAAACTTCAGGCCGGAATTGCGGACCTGCTCGGAAACTATCGTTATGATAGAATTCAGTACCTCGTCTTCCTTCTCAGCGCTGCACACTGACACTACTTTTCCTGCATTTATCCGGCTTGTCTCCAGGATCTCCTCGATAAGTCCCAGCAGATACTGGGATGAGGTGTCGATCTTTTCCAGATTATCACGTATCTCATCCGGAAGGTTTTTCTCCTTAAGGCTAAGCTGTACCAGACCTTTGATTGCCGTCATCGGCGTCCGCATATCATGCGACATGTGCGAAAGGAAGGTCTCCTTCTCGCGGTTTGACTTGACCGCCATGCGGAGGGCCTTGCCCATTTCCTCTATCTGTTCCTGGTCGTCGACCTGTTTTGTCGTATCTACAAAAGTTATTACCAGCCCATGAAGCCTTGAGTTTCTACTGCTGTCCTCAGCCTTGTCCGCATTATCCGCGCTCTCCCGCCTGATATTGTCCGTCATCCGGTATGGCGAGATGCGGATCAGATATGTCTTGCCCGCAACGGATGCGCAGTGCTGTTCTATCGGCTGCATAGTCTCAAGCACCTTGCTGCAAAGTGACAAAAGGTCCACCGTGGTAAAATTGTACGATATATAGCGCAGCGATCTGCCGACATCCTGCTCCGCCACATGGAACTCCGATGAAATATACTCCGTAAACTTGCGGATATTGAGGTCGCGGTCAACCATCAGTATGCCTACCAGAGTTGTGGACAGGAAATTCGCCATGTCATCATTGACAGAAGCAAGCTCGGTCACCTTGGACTGATATTCCGAGTTTACCGTATAGAGCTCCTCGTTGACCGACTGGAGTTCCTCATTTGAGGATTGAAGCTCCTCGTTGGCGGTAAGCAGTTCATCGTTGGCCGCCTGAAGCTCCGCGTTGACCGACTCAAGCTCTGTCACCGTCTGCCTCAGATTATCTTTGGCGATCTTCAGCTCCTGCTCAAGGTTGGAGATACGCTGGGCAGCTGCGGTTTCTATCTGATACCGCCTCATGTCGCCCTCGATCTCACGCTTGCCGCGCAGGAAGGTGATCGCCATAAAGTTCGTCTTCTGGCCATGGCGGTCAAGTATCGGCTGGGCAACTATCGAGATATACTCCGGCTCCTCATCGAGCTTTATCGGAACCGAGTCATAGCTGATCTTTTCATTGGCAAGGCGGGCATCCCGAAGCACGGTTGAGACCGCAATCTTCAGGTCATTCCGCAGCAGCATGAATATGTCAAGTGTCGCCGCGCCTGTCGGTATAGACAGGAACTGCGTGCAGTCGCCGTAAGTTCTGGAGAGTTCATTGTTCTCGTCCACCAGTACACAGGCCGGCATCAGGGCTTCAAGTATTGATGTATCAAGATCATTTGTCTTGTACTGTATCTCACCTTCATCCTCAAGCCTCTGTATCTGAACCGGCTCCATGCTGCTCTCGACATTCTGCATCGAATAGCTGAAGTGCTCATGGGCCGGGGCTTTTCCTGAACTGTTGTGGATAAAGATCTTTTCGTTTGCCCACAGGGTGCGGAAAATGTCGTCGTAATCGATGACCGACTCGGATCTTCCAAGGAAAAGGAACCCGTGGTTGTTAAGCGCCATATGGAAAATTGAAAACAGGTTTCTCTGAAGCACCGCCTGGAAGTAGATAAGCACATTCCGGCAGCTAATAAGGTCAAGACGGCCGAACGGCGGATCCTGGAAAACATTATGCTGCGCAAAGATGATCATCTTGCGGATATCATGGTGGATAACGTAGCGGTTTCCTTTACGGGTGAAGAATTTGGACAGTCTGGTGACTGAGACATCTTCTATTATATTGTCGCCATAAACTCCCCGGACTGCCGTAGCGATCGAATCCGTGTCAAGATCCGTGGCAAATATCTTGATATCCCTGCGGACATTCAGCTCCTCCATCGCCTCGGCGAAAAGGATGGCTATCGAATAGGCCTCCTCGCCTGTCGAGCAGCCGGCGACCCATACCCTTATCTGTTTATCCCTGGGCGCTTCATTAAGAAGCTGCTTAATAACCGTCTCCTTCAGAACATCAAAGTATTCAGGATCCCTGAAGAAGCTTGTAACTCCTATAAGGACTTCCTTTGCAAGCAGCTTTGCCTCCTCGGGATTGTTCGTAAGATAGGTCACATATTCCCTGAGGTTTCGGTTGTGGGTGACTACCAGCCTCCTCTCTATACGGCGGAGGACGGTTGTCTTCTTATAATATGCGTAGTTGATATTCGTGACATTTTTAAGAATTGAGAATGCCTGGGAAAGCAGGTCCTGGTCCGAGAGCAGCATCCTTGCCGAGGCATCCACCATGGAGGCTGCAATATGCTGCATCTCTCTCGCGATGGAATCCGGCCTCTGTATCAGGTCGACCAGCCCCGTGCTTATGGCATTCCTCGGCATGCCGTCAAACTTGGCGGACTCGGGCGTCTGCACTATGATGAGGCCGTTCTGCTCCTTTACCGAGCGTATGCCGTTCGTTCCGTCCGAACCCGTGCCGGACAGGATGACCGCAACCGACCTGCTCTCATATGCTTCTGCCAGCGAGCGGAAGAAAACATCGATCGGGTGATTGATCTTCTGAGGGTCAGTGTCCCTGAGCCTCAGCACATCCGAAACGATCTCAACATTATGCTTGGGCGGGATCATGTAAATATGGTTGCGCTCTACATGCATTCCGTCCTGGATCTCCTGTACAGGCATGGCACTGTACTTGCCAAGGATATCCACCAGCAGGCTTTTATGGTTAGGAGCAAGGTGCTGGATGATTACAAATGCCATTCCCGTGTTGGACGGCAGAAAAGTAAGAAGCTGCTGAAGAGCTTCAAGCCCGCCTGCCGATGCCCCTATACCCACCACACAGTTAGGCTGGACACTGACTGGAATATTGGGTGATTTATACATTTACAATCCTTCCTTTTTCAAATCTTCCCTTTTATCTGTGATATATCTCAAAACAAAAAAATATATCCGAATATCATTATATCAGAATTACCAGTTTTTTCAACACTCTGGGTTGTCTTTTGCGAAAGATATACAAAAGCTTTTTTTGGCTGGCTCGGGCAGCCGAAAAGGAACGCCCCCGAAAGGTGTGGGGGGAAAACGCTCTCTGAGTTGCGAAGTCCGACGTTTTCCCCCCACCCCCCCTTTCCCCGGACACGCCTCTTTTTTGAAAAACTTAAAATCGTCGCCTTTAATCGTCTTAGTATAATTCAAGTGATAATATTGAAACACAGTTTTTGTATTATTCAGGTGATAATATTGAAACACAGTTTTTGTATAATTCAGGTGATAATATAAAAACACAGTTTTTGTATTATTCAGGTAATAATACAGAAACACAGGGGCTGTGAAGAAAGTATGACTTTTTTCACAGCCCCTGCTATATTTATAGTAAACGATATTTAAGATCTTGCTTTGATTCACTATTACTGCAGCTTTTCCGGTAATATGCAGATATTTAAGTTAAGAAATCTATGGCGTTTACTTTTGTGAATGATTTATTTGTTGTAGTTTACGATCTTTCCGAAGTCTGCTTTCAGGGAGGCGCCGCCGATGAGGCCGCCGTCGATGTCGGGTTTGGCGAGGAGTTCTGCGCAGTTGCCGGCGTTCATGGAGCCGCCGTACTGGATGCGGATAGCTTCTGCTGTATCAGTGTCATAGATCTCTGCGATCAGGTCACGGATTGCTTTGCAGACTTCCTCTGCCTGGTCGGAGGTAGCGGTCCTGCCGGTTCCGATAGCCCAGATAGGCTCATAAGCGATAACGATGCCCTTTGCCTGATCTGCTGTAACGTTCTGGAGGTCGGATTTGATCTGAAGGCGGATCCAGTCGATGGTTACGCCTGCTTCTCTCTGCTCAAGGGACTCGCCGCAGCAGAGGATCGGGGTGAGGCCGTGCTCCAGAGCTTTGAGAACCTTCTTGTTGAGGAACTCATCTGTCTCGTTGAAATATTCACGTCTCTCGGAATGTCCGATGATGACGTATTTGCAGCCTGCGTCTACAAGCATAGCCGGAGCGATCTCTCCTGTGTAGGCACCCTTCTCCTCGATGTACATATTCTCAGCGCCAACTTCTACGTTGGTGCCTGCAACTGCCTGAACTACCGGTACGATGTCGACTGCCGGTACGCAGTATACTACGTCAACCTCAGGATTGTTTACCAACGGCTTCAGTGTCTCTACCAGAGCGAGAGCTTCGCTCGGGGTCATGTTCATTTTCCAGTTACCGGCTATGATCTTTTTTCTCATGTTATTTATGCTTCCTTTCTTTATTGGAAAAACCAGAATCAGCTATTCATAGGGGCTTGAAAATAAGACAGAGAACCGTCCCCTGTCTTATTATTATAACTTCTTACTTGCACAGTGTTGGTCACTGCCCCCTGTAAACTCAAGGATTTCTGAGCACAACAGATCTTCTTTTCAGCAATCAATCATACGATTTTGACATGTAAGGGGATGTGAAAAAAGTCTTGCTTTTTCACAGCCCCTTGTTTCTATGGTTACCAAAAAAGAGCGTGCCCGGGGAAAGGGGGGGTGCTGGGTGCCGGTGGCACCCGTTTCGCAACGACCGGAGCGGAGCGGAGAAACGTCGGGCTTCGCAACTCTGAGAGCGTTTTCCCCCCACGCCTTTCGGAGAGATCCCCCGCTGTATAGCAATAGGTCTATAGTCTGAAAAAAGACTTTTTTCACATCCCCTTATTATTTCTCGTCAGCTGCTGCCACGCCCGGAAGCTCTTTGCCTTCAAGGAATTCAAGGGAAGCGCCGCCGCCTGTGGAGATGTGTGACATCTTGTCGCCGAAGCCAAGCTGATTTACAGCTGCTGCAGAGTCGCCGCCGCCGATGATGGTGGTAGCTTCTGTATCAGCAAGTGCCTGAGCAACAGCCTTTGTTCCTGCTGCAAGGATCGGGTTTTCGAATACGCCCATCGGTCCGTTCCATACAACTGTCTTGGCTTCTTTTGCGGCTGTTGCATAAAGCTCGATAGTCTTCGGTCCGATATCCATGCCCATCTTATCAGCCGGAATCTTGTCGGAATCAACAACTACTGTTGCGATCTCAGCATCGATCGGGTTCGGGAACTCATCTGTGCAGACAGTGTCAACCGGAAGAAGGAGCTTCTTGCCGAGGGACTCAGCCTTTGCGATCATTTCCTTGCAGTAGTCGATCTTGGTGTCGTCAAGGAGTGACTTGCCTACTTCATAGCCTTTTGCTTTGAGGAAGGTATAAGCCATGCCGCCGCCGATGATAAGTGTATCGCACTTCTCAAGCAGGTTGGAGATAACGTTGAGCTTGTCGGCAACCTTTGCGCCGCCGAGGATAGCTACGAACGGGCGGACCGGATTCTCGACTGCGTTGCCGAGGAAATCGATCTCTTTCTGCATCAGGTATCCGACTACGCATGTGTCGACATACTCTGTAACACCAACGTTTGAGCAGTGTGCACGATGAGCGGTACCGAAAGCGTCATTTACGAATACATCGCAGAGAGAAGCAAGCTCTTTCGAGAAAGCTTCGCCGTTCTTTGTCTCTTCGATGCGATAACGGGTGTTCTCAAGAAGAATGATATCTCCATCCTTCATAGCCTCAACTGCTGCCTTTGCGTTCGGGCCGACAACCTCGGGATCAGCCGCAAATTTGACTTCCTGGCCGAGCAGCTCGGAAAGACGTACAGCAACCGGTGCAAGAGAAAGCTCTGGTTTCGGCTCTCCCTTCGGTTTGCCAAGGTGTGAGCAGAGGATGATCTTTCCGCCGTCATTAACAAGCTTCTTGATGGTCGGGAGAGCTGCTACCAGACGGTTCTCGTCAGTGATCTTGCCTTCCTTGAGCGGTACGTTAAAGTCGCAGCGGACCAGGACCTTCTGGCCTTTTACATTGATGTCATCAACAGATTTTTTGTTAAGTCCCATGATTATCTCCTTTTTAAATGGTAAAAGGGTCCGGCCCTTTTGACAGACCGGACCCTTTACTGAGTCAAATTAATTTCCGATAAGCTTTGATCAAGCGCCGATCAGTTTTCCGAAGTGCTTGATGGTACGAACCATCTGGCAGGTGTAAGAATTCTCGTTGTCATACCAGGAAACTACCTGAACCTCTGTTGTTCCGTTGTCAAGCGGAAGAGCCATAGTCTGGGTAGCATCGAACAGTGAGCCATAGCTCATGCCAACGATATCGCTGGAAACGATCTCATCGGTGTTGTATCCGAAGGACTCGTTTGAAGCAGCTTTCATAGCTTCGTTGATCTGCTCTTTTGTTACGTTACCTTCAACAACTGCTGTAAGGATAGTTGTTGATCCGGTCGGGGTCGGAACACGCTGTGCAGCGCCGATGAGCTTGCCGCTCAGTTCCGGAATAACAAGGCCGATAGCTTTTGCAGCGCCGGTGCTGTTCGGAACGATATTGATAGCTGCAGCACGTGATCTTCTCAGATCGCCTTTTCTCTGCGGTCCGTCAAGTGTCATCTGATCGCCTGTGTAAGCGTGGATTGTGCACATGATACCGGATTTGATCGGAGCAAAGTCATTGAGAGCCTTAGCCATCGGAGCAAGGCAGTTTGTTGTACAGGAAGCTGCAGAGATGATCTGATCATCCTTTGTAAGCTTGTCATGGTTTACATTGTAAACGATCGTCGGAAGGTCGTTGCCTGCCGGTGCGGAGATGATAACGTATTTAGCTCCAGCATCGATATGAGCCTGAGCTTTTGCTTTGGAGGTATAGAATCCGGAGCACTCAAGAACAACGTCAACACCGATCTCGCCCCACGGTGCATTCTTTGCATCCGGAATCGCATAGATCTTGATCTCTTTGCCGTCTACTGTGATGGAATCCTCACCGGCTACTACTGTTGCAGCCTTGGCATATGTTCCCTGAGTTGAATCATATTTAAGAAGGTGAGCAAGCATCTTCGGGGAAGTAAGATCGTTGATTGCAACGATATCAAATCCCTCTGCGCCAAACATCTGACGGAAAGCAAGACGACCGATACGACCAAATCCGTTAATTGCAACTTTTACTGCCATTTTAAATTCCTCCTATAAAAAGTTGATTGGAACAGAATGCACCCAACTTTCAGCGGATACATACCTGCATGTTATTGTAACGAATCCCTGCCGAAAATTCAAGTGCTAATTGCACAAAAATCACAAAAGAATAACGTCATTCTGCTAAAAGTTGATTTCTTCATGGTTTGCTTATTGCAAACCATGCCAGCACACTGTTATAATTTACAATACATCAGAATCGCCCTGAGCTTTTCACTCTTCCGTCAAGCTGAAATGCACGGTAAGAGCATGGTTCACGGAAAGAATGAAGCGCACAGAGAGACCAGCTTTCTCTGTAAGAGCACTTTTCACGCTGAGCGCAGAGTTCACAATAAGAACATGGCTCACGCTGAGGACAAAGCACACGGCCGGATTATCCTGCAAGTAAGGAGTATATTATGTCACCAGAAAAAAGAAAGAAAAAAGATGCCGGAAACAATCAGACCATCACGAAAAAAAGTGACAGGATTTCCCAGGACCATCAGATCTTCCAGAACCGCTTCGATAAATTCTATGACGAGATAAAATGGCTTTACTGTGAGCTTTACCAGGATGTCCCGGATGTGATGGGATACCTGAAGAACCTCACCGAAGGAATGCTTGGATATTATAATGGAAGAAAAGCCTCTCTTAAAGAGTCTGACCTGCGCCGTGAAGCTGACCCCGAATGGTACAAGCGCAACGACCTGTTCGGAATGATGCTCTATGTGAACTGTTTTGCAGATACGCTTAAGGGTCTTGAGGACAATCTGGATTACATTCAGGAATGCAATGTCAATTATCTTCACCTGATGCCGCTCCTCGCTTCCCCCAAAGGCCGCAGTGACGGAGGCTATGCTGTAGCCGATTTCCGTCAGGTACAGCCCGACCTGGGAACGATGGAGGATTTTGCTAAGGCTGCGGACGCATGTCACAAACGCGGTATTAATATCGCGCTCGATTTTGTCATGAACCATACTTCGGAGGATCATGAATGGGCAAAACGCGCGCGCAGCGGCGACGCAGAATATCAAAGCCGGTACTTCTTCTTTGACAGCTATGATATTCCGTCCATGTACGAGCAGACCTGCCCGCAGGTGTTCCCGACAACGGCTCCCGGAAATTTCACCTGGCTTCCGGACTGCGAAAAGCATGTAATGACCACCTTCTATCCCTATCAGTGGGATCTCAACTACAGAAACCCCGTTGTCCTGAACGAAATGATCTTCAACATGCTTTTCCTTGCCAATCAGGGTGTTGACATCATCCGCCTTGACGCGGTGCCTTACATCTGGAAACAGCTCGGGACCAACTGCCGGAATCTCCCGCAGGTACACACGATAGTGCGCATCATGCGCATGGTATGCGAGATAGTATGTCCGGGTGTGCTGATGCTTGGTGAAGTAGTCATGGCTCCTGATAAGGTTGCCCCCTACTTTGGCACTCCCGAAAAGCCGGAATGCCACATGCTGTACAACGTCACCACAATGGCAAGCACCTGGCATACCGTTGCCGTCAGGGATGTATCGCTGCTGAAACGCCAGATCGACATTCTGGCCTCGCTTCCACGCACATACATCTTCCAGAACTATCTGCGCTGTCACGACGATATAGGCTGGGGACTTGACTATCCGTTCCTCGCGAACTTCGGCATAGACGAAGCCGCCCACAAGAAATACCTGAACGATTTTTTCACCGGCAAATGGCCTGACTCCTTCAGCCGCGGCGAGCTCTATAATGACGACCCGAGGCTCCGCGACGCAAGGCTGTGCGGCACGACCGCCTCGCTTGTAGGCGTCGAACGCTTTGGCTTTGAAGGCAACAGGCCAAAAGTTAACCAGGCTGTAAAATATGACATAACCCTTCACGCATTCATGCTCTCGCTATCCGGAATACCGGTGTTGTACAGCGGGGATGAGATAGGAATGCTGAACGACTACTCCTACAAGAGAGATCCCGACAAAGCCGCTGATTCCCGCTACCTGCACCGTGGCAGCTTCCGCTGGGATCTTGCCGAGAACCGCAATACGGAAGGGACTGTCCAGTATCAGCTGTTCCACGCACTTGACCGCATGGCCCATATCCGCGCCGCCCACAGCGTGTTCGAAGCCGAAGTCCCCTTCTGGACCCTCCCAACCTGGGACTCCGCAATCCTCGGTCTGGTAAGAGAAAACGAAGAAGAAAAATTCATAGGCCTCTACAACTTCAGCGAATACGACAAAGTAGCCTGGATAAACGAACAGGACGGAATGTATCTGGACCTCCTGACAGGCCGCGAAATGAAAGCCAGCGGCGTCCAGATCCCCGCCTTCGGGAGTTACTGGCTGCTCCATAAGAAGAGAAAGGTGTGAACAAAGTCTTTTTCTCCACCCTGTAACCCTCTTCTTTTTCTGTTGCATCATTTTCTCCAGACGGAGAAAAAACGACAACCGCAACTAAAACCGTGGGGGGAAAACGCTCTCAGAGTCTTGAAGCCCGACGTTTTCCCCCCACACCCCCCTTTCCCCGGGCACGCTTCTTTTATGTAATACGAATCATGTAACGCAAAAACAGGAAGAATTTTTCTGCCTTTGGACAGAAAACTCTTCCTGTTTTATATATGAGAACCATCTCTCGTTCTAAATATATGAGAACCTTCTCCCGTTCTAAATATATGAGAGCCTTCTCTCGTTTTAAATATATGAGAACATTATCCCGTTCAAACATACAAGAGCCTTATCCTGTTTTAAACACAAAAGAAGGTTCTTTTTCTTTTGGTGGTTTTAAAAAAGCGTGCCCGGGGAAAGGGGGGGTGTGGGGGGTTGCTGGGTGCCGGTGGCACCCGTTTAGCAACGACCGGAGCGGAGCGGAGAGACGTCGGGCTTCAAGACTCTGAGAGCGTTTTCCCCCCACGGTTTTAGCTTCGGTGCCTCTACCCGTATCTCCGAACGGAGAACATTAATCTTTGTATCGGTACAGAAACGATACAACTGCCAACCTTTTGCAGTTGTTCCATGGCCGGAATGTGTTGTCGTCCCATCCGGTCACTATTCCTTTTGCGGATGCCCATGATATTGCTTTGTCGAAGTCGCTGTTTCCTGTCATGTCTTTGAAGGAGGCCATTTCTGAAACTTCCGGCTTTCCGGCAAATCTCCACAGGAAGGCTACTATGGCGGCGCGGTTGCAGGTGTTCCAGGGGCGGAATGTGTTGTCTTCCCATCCTGTCGTGATACCCTGCTCGGAAGCCCAGGAGATTGCCTTGTCAAAATCCCGGTTTCCTGTCATGTCTTTGAATGTCGCCATGGATGCGGGCTCAGGCCTCCCGGCAAGTCTCCACAGGAATGTTACGACCGCCGCGCGGTTGCAGTCGTTCATCGGGCGGAAAGTATTGTCCGACTCCCAGCCTCCCACTATCCCGTTATCTGCTGCCCAGTAAACAGCGTCAAAGTAGAACAGTGAAGGATCCGCAACGTCTCTGAACAGAACCTGTTTTTTGACTATTTTAACAGAAACAGTGGAAGTCAGCCCGGAAAGCAGTGTCACTGTAACATTGGTCTGTCCTGCAGAGACCGCTGAAATCGTGCCGTTGTTCGTTACTGAAGCAACTCCCGGATCATCCGAGCTCCATGAAACAACCTTGTCCTCAGGGCCAAGATTGCTGACGATAATGGTCTCAGCCCCACCATCAGGAAGAGCTACGCTGATTTTACTAAGTGTGATTGTCGGCTTCAGCTTTGCTACTGTGTTTTGCGCTCTCAGCACTTTGCTGCATACGGAACAGTGGCTTCCCTCTGTAAGCCCCGTATGTATACAGGTCGGTTCGACCGCTTTATCTTTTACTTCGGTATGTCCCTTTGCCGGTATTACCTCCTGTGCCTTAATCACTTCCATACACCGACTGCAGTGGCTTCCCTCTGTCAGGCCTGTTTCGGTGCACGATGCTTCTACCGCCTTATCAATGACTACTGCATGTCCTTCCTTCCTGCAAATCTCATTATCCGCCAGCACTTTGACTTTAACAGAAGCTGTATATCCCGAAGTCATTGTTACAGTTACCGTGGTACTGCCGGAATTAACGGCTGTTATCGTTCCATCCCCGGAAATTGCAGCAACTCCCGTATTCCCTGATTTCCAGGTGTCAACAGCATCCCCTCTTACCAGGCCGCTGACAGTTATCCTCCTTGTACTGCCCTTTTCCAGTTCTATATCTGCTTCGCTGAGAACAGCCTTTGGTATCTCCTCTACTCCAAAGTAAACAGGAGTGCTGTCGAAAAGCCCGGCCATGGAGGAAGGGCTGTAATTTGTGCCTTTTTTCCTTATGGAAACCTTCTCCCAGGATGCTCTTGTGCCTGGATAGAATATTGCTGTAAGGGAATCGCCGTCGAAGGCGGATGCATCCACACTGCTCAGGCTTTTTGACAGCCTGACAATCTTCAGATTACCGCAATCGGCAAATGAATTTGCTCCTATGTAAGTGACTGAAACCGGAATTGTTATATCTGTAAGGGCAGAACAATTTTTAAAAGCAGAGTCGGCGATTGCCGTGACCGGCAGACCTGCCGCGATTTTCTGGACAGCGTATTCCTCTGATCCTTCTTCATATCCGATAACCACAGCGCTGCTCCCTGATGAGATATCATAAAGAACTCCGTCAATACGCGCTCTTCCACCCGGGATATAAGAATCTGCCGAGAGATTAAGCTCATCTGTGCTGAATGATGAGAACATTGTATCCCTGTATTTATAAGAAACGGCGTGTCCCTTACAATTATAAATATACCCGGATGTCATGTCACCGGATTCATAGCCTTTAAGGAAAAGAAGATCAGAATGACCAACACAGCCTTCATCACAGTTAGTAACATCTACAAGATAGTTTTTCCCGTTCTCCATGGTTACAATGTTCCACATATGCGACCCGGCCCCGGTACCGCCTGCCATGGTTCCGGTCACGCAAATGCAGTCGATGTCATATTCGAAGTCCGTCAGATTGCACAGATACTGGAAAGCCTTGGAATATCCCTCACACACAACGGACGTTGATGCATCTTCGTCAAACACCCATATCAGCTGCCATGGATTGCCATAAGAATAGCCTCCGCCTGCTGCGTCATCGTTGTATGAAGCAAGCCTGCAGACTTCATCCTTGTAAGCCTTAAGCTTATTGGAGTCAGACACCCCGGAATAACGGCTCACAATTGCGGATGCCTTGCTGATGATATTCTGTACGGAGGATCCGATCCTTGTATCGACCTGCATGTGTCCTGCCGAATACTCATCAGCAACAGAAAAACCGACTGACACAGATCCCTCAAGACCGACATAATATTCATCCCGGGCATAGTCATATTCAGCATAGTAACTGTACCCCATGCTCTGGGTACCCACGGTCTTGTCATACCAGTAAAGCCTGTATGGGCAGTCCAGTATAAGAGCATTGATCACCTCGCTCATGTTATAATTGACTTTCCTGCGAAGTGCTTCATCAACGCCTTCGGCAAAATACTCGCCGTCAACAAGGCTGGCCATTCCCAGATTCTCTGCGTAATATGTGACACCGGCAAAGCCCAGTTCTTCAATTGGGATTTCAAACTCCGTCAAAGGCTCCTCCCCGGCGGCTACCTTTGATATCTTTTCCAGAAGAATATTGTAGATTGTTTTGTTAAGGCCGCTCAGGTGCCTTCCGGCGCTTCTTCTGATTCGTCCGGTTCCGGTTCCGACAGATGAAACCTCTTCCAGATAATCGAAAAACAGATCTTCTGCCACGATGTCATCCTCTTCAGGATAAATAGTCTCAGCCAGGGAATCGCCGGAGATGTGCTCAGTGATATCCTTTTCAGGCTCAGGGTCATCTGTATTCTGTTCCAGGGCTGCTGTGTTCTCTTCTATTATTTCCCCTGTTTTTGCCGGAGTATCCTCTGATATGCTGTCCGTACTTCCGTCTGTAATATCAGCCGGCGCGGGCTCTTCGTAAAGCGGATCATCGGCAATGCCATCCTCAGCGTATCCATCAGATAAAAGCTCATCTCCGCCCAGGGGCTCTTCTGTCAGCTGAAACTCTTCTTCGATCAGGATGTTAGTGTCATCAATAAACGGCTCCGTTTCGTATGAGCCTTCCTCCTCATTGAAGAAGCCTGCTTCCGGATCAATTAGTTCCGCCGTTCCCGGTACTTCACCCTGATCTATGCTTATGTCATACGCGTCCGGCACAAGGTCCATCTCCTCGGCCGGAACAGGACTAAAGCAATAAGATGTCGTCAGCATCGTGAGTATTACTGCCAATATTCTTTTACGCATATCGTTCCTCCTGGTGTTAAGTATAAGCCTCAGGAATGAGGTACATAATCAAAAATACTTTGTACACGAAATACTATTTCAAGAAGAAGACATCTCCCTGATCAATCACTTTCATCCAGCCACCTCTCAATCCCTATACCGTCCCCAAAATAAAACTCATTATACGGACCAAGTTTTCCACCATATGGCTGCGCATACTCCTCCAAAGATTTTCTTTGAGCCGGTTTGCTTATGATCAGGCGGTTATTCTCAATAGATAAATCCACCTCTTCATTGACAGCTATCCCTAATATACTTAACAATTCTCCAGAGATCAGAATTCCCTGACTGTCGCCCCACGGCCTGACAACAGTTTTCAAAGTACTGCTCATATTTTATTCCTCCTCATATGAGATATTTATAATATAACCGGGTTTTACATACAATTCAGGACAGGAGGCTTGATGGTTTCGTAACCATAGGGATTGATGTAGAAAGTCTCAAAAGTAAGCCCTGTCTTTTATTAAATGTCATTGATTACCTGGAAGATATAGAATTTCAGGTAATAGGATTCGCCGGCTCCCCATATTACGGGATGGTCTGGTGCCTGGGTACGTTTTTCTACGAGGCGCAGGCGTCTGTGTGCTGATGCTGCGGCCTGGGTCACCGCCTTTTCGAGCAGCTCTTCTGTCATGAAGTGCGAGCAGGAACAGGTTGCAAGGAATCCGCCGTTTTTCAGGAGCTTCATGGCGCGGTAGTTGATCTCGCGGTAGCCTTTAACAGCATTCTTGACAGAGCTCCGTGATTTTGTGAAGGCCGGAGGGTCGAGGATTATCACATCATATTCCTCTCCCTGTTCTATAAGCTCCGGGAGAAGCTCAAAGACATCCCGGCACATAAATGTGACACGTGATTCCAGGGAGTTAAGCGCGGCATTCCTCTCAGCCTGGGCGATTGCGGTTTCCGAGGCGTCCACAGCAAGCACATGAGAAGCGCCTGCGGCCGCCGCATTGAGAGCAAATGAGCCGGTGTGAGTAAAGCAGTCAAGTACCCTCTTCCCCTTGCACAGCTTGCGTATGGCCAGCCTGTTGTATTTCTGATCAAGGAAAAAGCCTGTTTTCTGGCCGTCCTTCACATCCACCTCATATTTTACACCATTCTCACTTATTTCCACAAGTACAGGGAATTCATTTCCTATAAATCCTTTGTAAAGCTCCATCCCTTCAGAGGAACGCACCTTCACATCGCTCCGCTCATACACGCCGCGGACAGTGATCCCGTCTTCTGCAAGGATATCGGTAAGCAGTCTTACTATCGTCTCCTTCCACCTGTCAATTCCAAGAGAGAGGGACTGTACAACAAGGACATCTGCGAATTTGTCAATGACAAGGCCGGGAAGAAAGTCAGCCTCCCCGAATATAACTCTGCAGCTGTCAGTATCAACGGTCTGTTTACGGTAATTCCAGGCATCTCTGACGCGCATCCTGAAAAAGTCCTCATCGATCTCCTGGTGTTCATCCCTCGCGAGCAGACGCACCATGATCTTTGAGGCTGTGTTTATGAAGCCTTTTCCAAGCGGATAGCCGTCAAAGTCCCTCACAAAAACGATATCACCATCGCGGAAGCTGCCCATGACGGAAGCTATCTCATTGTCAAAGACCCACATTCCTCCCGACTTAAGCAGGCGTCCTTCTCCTTTTTTCAGTGTAACAACTGCAGTATTCATCTAAGGCCTCCTAAATATGGTTTTTCCGTATTCTCAAAAAAGCCCGGTACCTCAGCACCGGGCTTTTTACAGCTCTTAACAGTATTCAACTGTTTATTGAACGTGTTTTTCTGTTCTTAACAGTATTCATCTGTCAGTCAAATGTTTTTTCACGTTGTAAACAGAATTCATCTGTTTTTAATAATATTCATCTGTGCCCTCGGGAATTCCGTAGTCACCAGTGTCTTCGGTGTAGTAACCGTCGTCATAGCTGTAGCTGTCATCGGTGTAACCGCCGTCGCCATAGTATTCTTCGGTGTATCCGCCATCACTGTATTCGGTATATTCCGCCGGTTCCTGATACTGCTCCTCATATTCCGGAGCTTCACTCTCTTCAGTGTTCTCAGGCTGTTCCTCTGGAACAGGTGCTTCTGTTGATTCACCATAATACTTTTCAAAGTATTTGATGCAGTCGTCAAGAAGAAGGGCTTTATCAGCCTCTGTAAGCTTCTTCATCAGTTCCTGGAGCGTCGGTACCTTTGTCGGATCATTTCCGAAAAGGTCTTCCAGATAATCAACTATCATGTTCAGGTTGGGGTCCAGATATTTTTCTGTGCCGTCAGGAACATATGTGGCAGTTCCGTTTGCAAGGATCTCAAGGAATTTACCGCTCACTGCAGTTGAGAGGGCTTTTCCAAGTTCCTTATCCTCAACAACATAAGAAGGCCTGTATCCGGCTTCAAGCTTGCTGCTAATGGATGTCTGGTCATTTTCAAACTCAATGCGGCAGAATTTCTGTACTTCCTCGTACTCCGATTTTGCCTGCTCGCTGAGCCTGCTCATAAGTGCCTGCTCTGCAGATCCGGCTGTTTCGGTGCCTGCAGCTCCTTCCGCATCTCCTGCAAATGGCTGGTCCTCTGTGCCGGGCAGCTGATTCTCTGTGCCGGGCAGCTGCTCTTCTGCTCCGGGAATCTCGGTTTCAAATGGCTGCTCTTCAGTATATGTCTGGTCCGAACCATCCCCATTAAAGATCTCCCATCCATCTTCTTCGGTGAAGTCCTGGGAATCCTCATATTCTGCGGGCTGCTCCCATGTATCATCTGTAAAGAACGGATCTTCCGCATTGGTATCATCCGTGGTTTCTGCAGGAACGCTGCTTTCTGTTCCGTCAGGATTGAATACAGATTCGTCAGCTTCGGGAATGCCGAATTCGTTCCCTGTCTCAAATGTATCGTCCTGCTTCTGCTCTACGCTTTCGCCAAGCTCCACTGACGGATCATAGGTAACAGCTTCAAGCGCCGGGTCATCTGTCGAGCTTACCGGAACATTTTCTCCAAGATCGTACTCGTCAATGTCATTGAAGATACTGTCCTCATCATATTCCGGTTCCTCATATTCCGGCTCCTCATATTCCGGTTCCTCATAGCCTGCCTGAGCAGTATCCTCCGGAGTTCCTGTTTTCACCTCGACAACTTCTTCAACATTTTCACTTACAGCGTCAAGGGTCGGTGCCATCTCCTCATAATCATAATCCTGCTCGGAAATATTGACAAGCAGATCTACCACCTGAATGACCGTCGTCTCATTTATGTTGATGTTGTTCTCAGTCACAATGTTATTGACGATATTTGTAATTTCCTGCACGTTCGTGACATTGTTCTGCAGGACTTCACGCTTCGCATTGTTGACGAGCATTGTCGCATCATTGTTTCCGGCAGTGCTGGCAACATTTCCGGTAACGACTATCTCCTGTGCGGCAAGATCCTTCTTTACCGGGTCAAGGGTGGTTCCGCTGGCTCTTTCATAAGCCATCTGGATGCCTGTGAGGGCTCCGGTGCCGGATACTTCAAAGGGGCACGCAGCAATAACTTCACAGTTTGTTACTCCAGAGGTCGTAAGTGTGGAGGCAATCATGTTGCCGGTTACATAGTTGAGGTTAGCGGTACGTACCCTTATTCCTCCGGAAGTGGTAGGCTTAACATATGCACAGGAAAGCGTGCGGGTACCGATCTGCTCAAGCGGGACATATGCCCCCAGATGATTTCTCTCATCCTGATTGGTTATGTAAAGTATCTGTACTTCATTTGCGTTGGCCTTGAAATAGTTCATCATGGTCTGCCTCTGAGCATCGTTCAGGTCGGCGCCAAGTGTAACCACCTTCATGCCGTCAGCCATGACCGGGAGAGCAGTTCCTCCAAGCATCAGTGTACCGCATAATAAAGCGGCAAGCAGTCTTTTTTTCATATTGTTCATCGCTCCTTTTCGCTGTATTTCTGTTACTGTTCACGTCTGATGGCAATATCTGAAGTCTGCGGCTGAGCCGTGAGCAGGAACGTTTTTTCTATAGTTATGATGGCATTATAGCACGAAAAACAGGAGTATTGTAATCTGTACTTTCGGGGACCCTGTAAGGAAGTATACTCTGCCCTGCTCTGCTCATGCAAGC
>JAFUCO010000039.1 GCA_017459635.1 Blautia sp.
GGATCGATAAGTAGATATCTCCATTTGATTTTTTTTGGTTCAATCATAAATTCTATGTGATGGCTCGTTCCTGATGTACTTTTTCCGGCTCATGTCCATGATCTTCAGAAAGAAGTATTCATCATCAGGATAGCCGTATCCGTGCCGGCGCAAGGTCTTAATCTTCTGATTGATCCCTTCGATCTTGCCGGAGGATATTTTGTAAGTTGCATGTGCTATGATCCCCGAAAAATGGGTATCCAGCATTTTTTCAAACCAGAGCAGATGCTTATTGCCTGTGGCCTGACATATGTCCATGATATCGCTGATCGCGCCGGCCATTCGCGCTTCATCTGCTAAGGTATAGGCGGCAGACAGTTTCTCCTTGACCAGGTCAAGGGTAAAGAGGAGTTTGTTCTCCTGCAGGAGTGTGTCATACTTTGCCTCATAACCGCTCTTGCGCTTGATGTCCTCCATCTTGAAGAGAGGACTTCCTTTATGGATGATTCGCCCTGATGCTGCATCGTCATCCTTCTTCTGCAGGGTCGAACGGTTCGACATCAGGATGTACCGGGTCTTCTTAAGAGCTCTGGCAGCTTCGATGTTTCCTTCCTCATAGAGGCGCCGCTGTTCATCTTTACGAACTTCGCTGACTACTTTGTCATTGAAGTTCTTAACGATATGAAAGTAATCGAATACCGGCTGGATCCATTCGCATTTTTCTTCAAATGCCTCCTGGAAATCCGAGTTCATGTCGCAGGCAACCGCTTCAACTCCGGACATCCACTCCATGCCAACGTGGTCAATGAAGTCATAGACAACCTGTTTCTTCTTACCGTTCTGGATCCAGAGCACATGGCCGGTTTCAAGGTCAATGATATGTGTCGCATAGCGTCGGCCGTTGTGAAGCTTGAACTCATCGATACCGAGATATTTCGCCTGCCGCTCCGGCTTTATGAGTTTACGGCCATTGTCTGTAGTGTAGAGCTCCTGAAGGCGTTTCTTATCGATCGCCTTAACGGTGTTCTTGCCAAGACCAGTGATCTCTGCCACCTGTTTGTTTGTATAGGTTCCACTGGCAAGCAGGCCGCTTGTGTACTCATACAGAGCATCCGTTATCAGATGCCCGGCGGCCTTGAAGGAAATATGCTGGCTTTTCGTAGCCCCGCATCCGGGGCAACGAAGCTGGTTATGCGGGAACAGCAGGCAACTCAGGCTTCCGCCGATGCACAGGTGCCGGATGTAAATATCCGGATGGGAGTTGATGTGCATTCGTTGCCCGCATGAGCAAATGCGTTCTTCCTCCGGAAGGTCAAGAGTGCCTTTATGGCAGTAAACCGTTCTGCCGGATCTGGCTGTCTCTACAGTAGTTTCCGTGTTGTGGAAGCCATACAGGCAGGATGGAAGAAACAGAAACTCCGTAGACCGTGTAAGAGTCAGTTGTCCATCTGCATCGGTTCGTATATAATCCATGGTAAGGGATCCTCCTGATGATTGGGTTTGTACATCCGGCAAGATGCAACTCAACCGTATAGGAAGATCCTTTTTTATGCAACTGTCAATGTGCTATGCCGCTGAGTAAGTGGCAGGTGTATCACATAGAAAAAATGATTGACCCAAAATAAATCCCATGCTTACTCTGGATTATATGCAGGAGGAGCATGAGAACAAGTATTTTGACAGGAAATCCGCAAAGGGTAGGCCGTCGGATTTGTCCGCGGATATTTCGGCTTTTGCAAATGCAGATGGCGGTACGCTGGTGATCGGAATTAATGATAAAACCAGAGAACTCGAAGGCATCAATCGCTTTGGGGAAGATAAGATCAATGATTTCATCAATACCCCTAAGGA
>JAFUCO010000040.1 GCA_017459635.1 Blautia sp.
TACAAAGGAATGGAAAAAACGGTCCGGCTGAATGTATCCTGAGCAACATCAGGTAGAGGTATCAGGCTCATACCATTAAAAGACTGACAGGTTAACCTGTCGGAAATTTATAAATCAACTATATAGTTGAAAAGAGCCACTGTCAATAGAACACAAGACACAGTTCTTTGTGTTTTCATTTGGCGTTACTGTTCACGGCCCGGCCGCAAGCGGCCGGGTCTGAGCCCTCCATTCGGAATCTCGCCCTTACGGGCTTCACCGCCGCTTCGCGGCCGGATTCCTCATGAAGGGCTCAGACCCTGTTAGGAAATTTACTCTGTCATGCTCTGTCATGCTCTGCTCATGCAAGCATGGCAGAGCATGACAGAGCAAATTTCCTTACGGCCGTGAACAGTAACATTTGACATGTCATGATACGAATGCTATTCTGAATATGCTGACATTCTGTTTTATGTAGTCCGCATTCCTTCTGATTACAGATACATTTACAGTCTGTCTGGTACTCTGATACTTGGAAAGGAAGATTCTGCAATGAAAAACAATAAAAATGCTTTAAAAATAATAGTTCCGCTGTCAATAGCCTGCATCTCTGCCACATCGGTTTTTGTTGCCGGTGAAAGTGCATCCAACAGTGGAAGGTGGGCAAATCTTGACGGCGAAATAGCAACTGTAGCTTCTGATTCCGGAAGCTCATCTGCTGCAGACGCTGCTCCTGCTAAAGCGGTGACACCTGTGCCAACAGCGACTCCTGTTCCAACAGCAACTCCCGAGCCTGTGAAGACTCCTGCTGCAGATGCTGCTTCCGCTGAAGAGTCTGAAGAGATCGCTGTTGCAACTCCTGTGACCGGCAATGTATCTGCTGCAGCAACCGTTTCTCCCACTCCTGCCGCAGCTCCAACAGCAACACCGGCACCTGTACCGCTTACTATGGGTACTATAAGGGAAATCCAGGAAAAACTTACTGAACTCGGATATGACTGCGGAACTCCGGACGGCTATGCAGGGCCAGACACAACCGTAGCCATCAAAAATTTCCAGGAAGCAGAAGGTCTCGAATCCGATGGCCTTCTGACCGGAAGCCTTCTTGATAAGCTGATCGAAGCCCTCAACAGCAGAGAACCTGCTTCTGATGACGCCAAACCTGCTGCCCTTACTGCCTGGTCCATCAAGGAGATCCAGGAAAAGCTTAACCGGCTTGGGTACGACTGCGGAACTCCCGATGGACTTACCGGTGAAAATACCGCTGAAGCCATCAGGAAGTTCCAGAAAGCGGAAGGCTTGCCTGTTGACGGTGAACTTACCGGAACTCTCATCGATCAGTTAAACGATGCGCTTAATGCCGGAAGGATCTATGAAGAAGAAGCGTCATCCGCAGACGAGGAAAATGATGATGCCCAAAATACCGACAGCACAGACGAGGAAAGTGATGATTCCAAAAATGCCGACAGCACAGACACTGAAAACGATGAAATTGCCAGCACTGGGTCCAATGATGATGAGGCAGGCTTAGCTGCCGCAACAGACGACAATGCTGAGGATACTGAAGAAAGCAGTACTGACGTCTCTCCTGATGCCGAAAATGGCGTCGAGGACGAATCTGAAGATGAATCCGGCAGTTCTGCGGCGGGTGCTGCGGATGATGATGAAGATATCTCTGTGGCATCAGTCGTTGAAAGTGAATCCGATATATCTGATGATTCAGCTGCCGGAGATGAAACAGGCAGCGACACTTCTGCAGATTCTGAGGATGCTGCGCTGCTTAAAGAGGAAAACGATAAACTAAACGAAGAAAACCTGTCTCTTACCGAACAGAATACTGCGCTCACCAGTGAGGTGGAAGAACTCCGCGAAGAAGTCGCCAGGCTTCAGGAAGAAAACCAAAAGCTTCAGGAAGAACATACATCACTCCAGGAAGAAGACTCCAGACTGCAGGAAGAGTATACTGCACTCCAGGAAGAAAACGCCAAACTGCAGGGAGAGCATACAACGCTTCAGGAAGAAAATGCCAAGTTGCAGGAGGAGCATACATCCCTTCAGGCCGATAATGAAACACTTCAAAGCGAGAACGCTTCCCTCCTTGAGGAAAAGGCATCTTTGGAGGAAAATGTTGAAACTCTCCAGAGCGAGAACATAACCTTAGAGGAGGAGAACCGTCAGGGATATGCTGATGAGGTTAAATCCATAGAGGAAAGAAACATTTCCCTGATCGAGCAGAACCTGGCACTTCAGGATGAGATAAAAGCTTTAAACGCCTCACTTGAAAGTGCACTGCACGGAGAAGACGTTGATTACGAATCGAAATCCGAAGAAAATGAACGTCTGGAAGCACAGGTACAGAATCTTGCCAGTCAGATAGATGAGCTTCAGGCGGACGAATACTTCGCAGGGCATTCAATCTATGACAACGCTCTTTACGAGATAGAAAATATTAAAGAAAAAGCCCCGGCCAAAAAAGAAGTTACAGATGAAAAGACCGGAGCTGTTTACGAAAGATACTACGATTCCTACGACAACATCCTGCTTTCCTACAGCACAGAAAATGACCGGTACATCCTGCTCAACAGCCTCGGGTATGACCAGGTCATCGTCATGGAAGCCGATAAGCTTATGACCGTAAGAGACGGTGACTTCGAGATCACCTTCGACGAAAGCGGAAGCATCGTGTCCGTAGCAGATAACAGCGAAACTGAAGAATGATACTTTATACGAAAGCAAGAAGATGGGGATGTAAAAAAATAAGACAGGGGACAGTTCTCTGTCTTATTTTTTCACATCCCCCTGTCTTATTATCCCAGCACGAAGGCAATATCCTCCAGGCTTGCGCTTGTTACGGAGCCCTCGTCGTCGGATACTATCTGCTTTATGACTTCTTTCTTTATGTCCTGCAGTTCAACCACTCTCTGTTCAATACTGTCCTCTGCGATCAGCTTGATCACCTCCACATTCCTCTTCTGTCCTATCCTGTGGGTCCTGTCGGAGGCCTGGTTTTCAGCCGCCACATTCCACCAGGGATCCAGATGGATGACCGTATCGGCTCCTGTCAGATTAAGTCCCGTACCGCCGGCTTTAAGTGACACAAGAAAAACATCTGTTCCACTGCCGTTATTGAAAGAATCCATCATCTCAATACGGTCCTTTGCTGATGTTGCACCGCTTAGGAAGTATGCCGTAATTCTGTGCTTATCGAGAATGTCTCTAACAGCCTCAAGCGCCTTTACGAACTGCGAGAAAACGAGTATTCTGTGCCCACTTTCAAGATATTCAGGGATTATGGTTTCAAGGAGCTCCATCTTGCCGCTTCCCGAAGTATAATCATCAATAAACATTCCCGGATCGACACACACCTGACGCAGTCTTGTAAGGTATGGCAGGATGTCAAATGCCTTGCCGCCGTCCTCAAGCTTCCTCCTCGCATCGAGGCGCATAGCCTCATAGATCTTCCTCTGCCCGTCGCTCATGTCAGCTGTCATGATACGTTCATATTTTGGCGGAAGATCCTCCAGCACATCCTCCTTAATCCTGCGGAGAATAAACGGCCCTGCCTTCCTTGCAATGTCTTTGGTATCGCTTCCCTTGAACTTTGACAGTTCTTCAAAATAGCCGGGAAGGATGTAATCAAAAATGCTCCAGAGATCCACCACGCTGTTTTCGATCGGGGTTCCGGTCAGGGCAAAACGATGTCTTACTTTTAACTCCTTGACCGATTTTGTTTTCAGAGCGTTAACATTCTTTATATATTGCGCTTCATCCAGAATTCCGAACTGGAACTCCCCTGTATACTTCGAAATATCGTTTCTAAGCGACTCATAAGAGGTAACATAAACAGCTTTCCTGTTATAATCTATCGAAGCGATCCGCTCACTTCGCAGGCTGTCAGGGCCATATATTTCCATGACCTCAGTTTCACCATCAAAGCGGGCAAATTCACTCACCCAGTTGAAAACCAGGCTCTTCGGACACACTACCAGACTGGGCCTTTCAGTATCATCAGCCTTGATAAGAGCTATGACCTGAATTGTCTTACCAAGCCCCATATCATCCGCCAGGATCCCTCCCATGCCATATTTTGACAGGATCGAAAGCCACCTGTATCCGTCTGCCTGGTATTCACGAAGCTCCCCTGTCAGTCTGGGCACAGCTATATCCGACTCCTTAAACGAACGTATCTCGTCTATCATATCCCGCAGGTATCTGTCTGCGCAGCAGCTTTTTTCATGAGCAAAAGCCTTGATCGCTGTCACCATTGAAATCTTCTTTTTTTCGTACAGATTTTTTGGATCCAGCGCAAAATCACTCACTGTCTCTTCGAAATCCCTTGCCGCTTCATTTGACAGATCTATGATGCGGTTCCCGTCGAGAAGGATAAATTTCTTCTTTTTACGTATTCCACGGAGGATCTTTTCAAGATCCTGCTCATCGTATTCACTCTTCTCAAGAAACGCGTTCAGTATGTTGTTCCTGTAGGTCACACGGATGACCGGACGGCCGACAGTCCTGAGCTCCATATTCTTAAGGCTGTCAGAAAGATACACATTTGTCAGGCTTTTAAGCCTGGTAAAATCCATCTTGAAAAACGACAGTATCCGGGCCTCATCCTCCATGACATTATCTTCAAAGCCAAGCTCGTCAAGATAGCCCTGATAAAGCTCATATTTAGCCCTGTCTGCCCGTTCGTTCAGCTTATTCGCAGCAATCTTTTTGTCATCCTTGAATATTTCTGTCTTCAGAGTTATGACAGACTTTTCATAGTCAAAATAAGAGTTTATCCTTATCTCACTAAGTTTGAAATCCTCAGCCACAGAATTGTCCACATCGAACATCTCGAAAAAGCGGGAATAAATATTCTTTTTAAAGTCTTTGAGGATTGGCTTTACGCTGACTGAAGGATTCTTACATACAAACTCTATAAGCCCTGTCTCCTGGGCCGTACCGCTGACCCGGTCGATCATCAGAGGAGAGCCTTCTTTTCCCCGGGAAACAACATAGCCCTTTCCGACAAGGTTCAGGAATTCCTGCTTATCACTTGAGAGATCTGTTGAAAGTATGCATTTTTTGTCGATCTTCAGCCGCACCTCCCTGGTATCGAGCCTCAGAACACAGGGCTCATCATTATAAAATAACTGTTTTCCGGCAAGCTGTTCAAAAAGGTTTCCAAGAATACTGTCACTTACTGTTATGTAACGTTTGTTTTTCGCATCCGATCGCCTGCCTGTGCTGTATTTTGCACCCATAAGAAGCTTGATCATCGCTGCATCTGAGGCTTCCAGATTATCGGGATCATGTGTCAGTATAAGGTCTTTCCCGTATTTTATCGTCTCTGTATTCCGGAATGCGGCAATAAAAGCAGCCGCTTCTTTTACAATATATTTACGGGTATTCCCAACCCGGAAGGCCAGTGCATTTTTCCCTTCTTCACGATAAACAAGCCAGTCAATCCCGGCCTTTTCTTCCGGCCGGAATACAATTTTCTCCTCCCCGAAGCTGCTGCAAAGCTTTTTATATGCGGCAGCAAAAGCCTTGTTTTCCTTCTCAAACAGAAATCTCTCAACTGCTTCGCTGTTTTTTTCAACCGCCCTGTTGTACTCTTCTTCTTTGCCGGCTATGCATACCTTTTTGATCAGTTCTTTATCATATTCTTTGCAAAGTGACGGAGGAAATCCTCTTTCTGCTGTTAATTTTCCGTCTCTCTCAACTGCCTCCAGAAGGCAGAACCAGGACGCAGCAGGATCCGTCACCCGGAACCGAACCTCAAAACTGTCTCTATTATTCTCGATAACATAGCCGCAGTCAAAATAAGTTAAAATCTCTTTCTCGGGTGTACCTTTATTATAGCTGTACCTGTTTTCAGTATTCCGGGAATTATTATTCAGGTAACTTGATGAGGACACAATTACAGAATGTATATATTCAAGCAGCAGCCGATTAACCGGCAAAGCTGCAGTCTTTTGCATTATGGTGTCATACATTTCTTTATTCTGGCTGCTTTTATTATTCCTCACAACATGCAGGATGAAACGCCCGATAAATGACGCAGATTTATCCGGAATGATCTTTTCCAGTATATAGTTAAAGCTCTCCTCTGTAATAGGGATATTGTATATGAGCTTTTCCTGTTCCGCCGGCGGAAGGCTTTGTATTGCAGAAAAAGGCATCGAGATGTTGTGCATCCGGCTGTAAACCTGTATCATATCCTTATGTGAAACATGCTCCATCAGGCTCATAAAAACCGGTGTTGTCTCTTTAAAATGCGCCAGTGAATCCATTTTTTCTGCAGCCTTCAGGATAAACTGAGGGTCAGGTGAAGGCTCATGGGCGATCAGGTCAAGATATGCAAGGTCCTCCTGTTCGAGCTCCTCTTTTCCCACCGCAAAATAGTGCAGCAGCCCGCTGTAGTCTTTGCGGTATTTAAGGAGAAATTCCTTGAAGCCGTCCTCGCTGAAGTCTCCCTTCTCATCTATTTCTTTAATTACCTTATCATATTCCTTAATCGTTCGCTTGAAGCACGCACGATTGGAACGGAGCTGCCGGTCTTCATAATATACCTTATCGGCATATGAACCCGTTTCTATAACAGCTTTCCTGTAACCCTCATTTTCGAAAAGCGCAAGCAGCATGTAATCATAATTTTCAAGATATTTAGCATCATAAAATCCTGAACTCATATTCAGAATATAATCAGTAAACAGCCGGTAATAATCCGGGCTTTCGGCAATGTCCAGTCCATGTATAATATAGCGTACATCTTCAATAGATTCTTGCGAAAAATCACTCACAATTCCCAAATTAAGAATCTTTATAAGATCATCTTCAAGGAACAGAGTTTTATCTACCGGTTTTTTTGTAACAATATAGCTGTGCTTAAGATCATTAATTATACTTACAGCGGCGGCTCCGGCCGCTCTCATATGCATGCAGTTCCTTTTTTTACAATTACAGGATGCGCTGTATCTTCCATAAGAGTATCTTTCATTTTGCTTTTGTATGGTGACACGGCAGGTTTTCTTCCCATCAATTATTTCGACTGTCAGATCAGCTTCTGCTTCCAGCTTAAAACCGAAATCGCCCACAGAAAGAAGCCTTTGGATTTCTGCTTTCTGGGCAGGAGTATCTCCCTGCCATGGCGGATTCGAAAGATCCATTAGATAATTTATAGCTCTGTCCTGCTTTTCAGCATCGACGCTAATGTTCTCTTCATAGAAGGAATCATCCTCATAATATGTACCATAAGATGATGGTTCTTCACCCGGTTTGTGATATCTGATCCCAAAACCATGGGTCTTATCAAGAACATGGATCAGACTTCTGTATCTGTAATATGACATATCTCTTTTCTCCTGCATGAACCAGATTTACCAGCTCGTAAGTACCCCAAATCCGTTTTTTAAGTGAAATAATTATGTTCCTGTTCAGAACAGCCCGAAGCACTCGCTGCTGAGGGCGTACGAACATGATTCAACAGGCAAAAATGCCATCTCCGAAGGCGATTTGCATGGATTTTGCCCGTATCTGTTCAGGTTCTGAACAGATACATAATTTTTCCTTAGTATAATACAAAGAGTTTAGTAACACAAGGGACGGTTCTTAGTGCTGAAAAAACAGCGCAAAGAATCGTCCCCTGTGTCCCTTCCTTGTGTTCTTTTGTGTTTACTCTTCTGTCTTAAGCGCAGCTACCATGTCGATATGTTTGTTTTTCCTTGCCACCATCAGTCCTACGATGAATGACACTCCAAAGGTCAGGAGGATGCTCAGCAGGTAAGTGGCGGGGCCAATCGCTAGCTTCATCTCGTATTCGGAGGCTAGGGCTTTGAGCAGGTAGTCGAGCACGGCTATTCCTGCAGGGATTCCTATCAGGATGCCAAGGACGGTCAGCCACAGGTTCTGGCTTACGAGCAGGCTTGAGATTTTCTTATCTTTAAAGCCTACTACCTTCAGTGTCGCCATCTCGCGGTAGCGTTCTGTGTAGCTCATCACGCCAAGGTTGTAGAGCACCACTATGCCCAGGATCACCGCTGCGAGCACCAGCAGCCATATCATCGTGTTCATCAGATCCATGAAGGTATCGAACGAATCCATTATCGCCTGTTTTGACTGAGTATTCAGTATATTATTATCAGAAGCAATATCAGTCTCATCCGTGAAAACCGTGCTTATGGAATAATCAAAGCCTATCTCTACGGCGTATTTATATGACATTACTATGCTTTCACTCATGGAGCGCATAATACCGGCGATCTTTACCGTATAGCTCTTATCGCTGTCGTAGGGTGAGAATGTCAGTTCATCTCCTGATGACACTCCGAACTCTTCTGCTATTCGGGTGCATATATACGCTCCGTCATCATTAAGTGTCACGAAATTCATGTCCTGATCGGAAAAACGCACCTTGTCGTTTTCAATCTTATATATTTCAAGTCCAAATCCCCTGTCGCCTATCTGCACACTGCTCTGGGCGCACCAGTCACCTGAAAGCTTCTGCGCGATCTCTTCTGCCTTTTCGTTCGAGGTGTTCTCAGTATCGAGGTTTACCTTCGTCTGATAATGTATTGACTCCTCATAGAATGTGTTTATGAATGCATCAGCCGTGTCCTTCATTCCCATTCCGCCGACCAGCAGCACCATGCATCCTATAATGCCGAACAGGGTCATAAATGAACGGGATTTATGGCGCAGGCAGTCCCTCAGGTTCCATTTGGTTCCGAAGCCCAGTGCCTTGAACCGCTTAGTCTCCTCTATCCAAAGATGTCTCATCTTTCCGGGAGTATAGGGGCGAAGCGCGTCGGCAGCTGTACCCTGAAGCATCTTTTTAACAGAAAGAAATCCTATTATCGTAAGCGCTATGTTTATGAGGATCAGCACCACCCAGCAGAAGCCAGGAGCATAAAGGTTCCAGGAAGGCATGTCGATGTATGTGGCCATGGCTCCGCCCGGATTCATAATGAACCATCCGAGAAGATACCCTATTGCTATTCCAAATATACTCCCGACAATTCCTATTACAAGCGCATATGAAGTATAATGCCTCAGAATCCTTGCATCACGGAATCCGAGAGCCTTCAGAGTTCCGATCTGGGTTTTTTCGCTTGCCGTGATACGGTGCATGGTAGTGACCATGGTCAGGATGGCGATTGCGAGAAACAGAACCGGAAGGATGGACCCCATCGTCTTGCCTTCCTCAACTTCACCCTGGGCTTCAGCCCACGAGATCGTCTCATCCTTTGACAGCACAAGCCTGGTGCTCTTCAGAGCTTTTTCAGCCGCCTCAACGAACTCGGGCTTATCCATCTCCGTCTTGACATTGATCTGATAGTACATTGAATCCCCGATAAGCCCCCGGAACAGTGCCGGGATAGCATTTTTCAGCATTACAGGTGAAATATATGCATAACCGTACGTTGTATAATCCGGCATCAGCTGGGTCTCGTCAGGCAGGCAGATCAGATATTCGCTTGATTTAACCAGTCCCTTTACCGTACCTGTAACTGTGATCGTCTTGTAGGTAAGCGTCATCTTATCTCCAAGGCCGATGTCATTCGCCGCAGCGTAGGCATCTGACAGCCACAGTCCGTCCTCGGACTCCGGGTCGTATTCTTCGCCGTCCATCAGAAGGATTCCGGAGACATTCATGTTTTCACTGACTGTAACGGCAACCACATCCTTGTCATCCTTTACAGTAGTGTTAAGGGAAAGATATCGCGTTGCATCCTCAACACCGTCTATCGCGAGAACCGCCTCCAGGTCTTCGCTGCTGAAGCCTTTTTCTGAATATATCCTGTAATCGGAAAAGCCTGTCGCCTCGTATATCTCAGAAGTGTTCCTTTCAAGGCTGTACCATTCTATGTTGAATCCAAGGAACACTCCGACACCCAGCGCAACCATGATGATCATGGATATGAACTGGGCTTTGTATTGCAGGAATGTCCTTACCAGTTTTTTCCCCAGCATTACCAGTCCACCTCCGATACTGAAAGCGGATGCTCCTGGTTTTCACAGGAGATTATTTTTCCGTTTTTCACGCGCACGATAGTGTCAGCCATTTTGGCTATATTCTGGTTATGGGTAACTATGATGATCGTTTTACCCATCTCCCTTGCCATCGAAAGCAGCAGTTTAAGAACCATAACGCCTGTCTCACTGTCAAGGGCTCCGGTCGGCTCGTCGCACAGCAGGATCTTAGGATTCTTTGCCAGCGCTCTCGCAATCGAGACCCTCTGCTGCTCACCTCCCGAAAGCTCTGAAGGGAAGTTGTGGATATGGTCGGAGAGCCCTACCGCGTTAAGCATGTCGTGACTGCTGAGCGGATTTTTCGCGATCTCTTTGACAAGCGCCACGTTTTCTATCACTGTCAGGGTCGGTATCAGATTGTAGCTCTGAAATACAAATCCTACTGCGTCAGCCCGGTAATCAGCCAGCTCATTCGCCGACAGCGTTGAGATATCCCTGCCGCCTACAAGTATAGTTCCTTCTGTTGGGCTGTCCAGTCCGCCAAGCAGGTTCAGCAGTGTGCTCTTGCCTGCCCCGCTCTGTCCCAGTACTACAATAAACTTACCTTCCTCCAGGCTCAGATCAACATGATCCAGAGCCCGCTGCTCATGCTCCCCGTTCCTGTAAACCCGGGAGACGTCCTTCAATTCAACAATTGCCATGTCTATCCTCCTTAATCAATACACTGCATAGATCAGGACGTTGCCAGACACTGATTAATGCACTGCATGGCCCATGTAGTTATAACAATCTAACTGTGTGTCATAAAAAAACAGCTCTTAAGGCTGTATATATTATAGTTTCATATTCCTAACTTGTCAACAATTAAATATATATTTATTTGTTTATTCTTTAAAATAAGGGACTGTGAAAAAAGTCTTTTTTCAGACTATAGACCTATTGCTAGACAGCGGGGGTGTCTCGCCGAAAGGCGTGGGGGGAAAACGCTCTCAGAGTTGCGAAGCCCGACGTTTTCCCCCCACACCCCCCGTTCCCCGCGCCCGCTCTTTTTTTGATA
>JAFUCO010000041.1 GCA_017459635.1 Blautia sp.
GCTGGGTCTGAGCCCTCCATTCGGAATCTCGCCCTTGCGGGCTTCATCGCTGCTTCGCAGCTGGATTCCTCATGTAGGGCTCAGACCCTGTAAGTAAATTTACTCTGCCCTGCTCTGCTCATGCAAGCATGGCAGAGCAGGGCAGAGTAAATTTACTTACGGCCGTGAATAGTAACTACAGGATCTCACCATAATTATCCTTCAGGTAAGCTCCCATAAAGTCTCCGATCTTGCCGCCTCCCGACTCATTCAGATGTCCCGCGTCACAGAAGTCGGTGTTTCCGTCAAGGCCTATCTCCTCAATATGCTCAAACAGGTTCAGGTAATCACAGTCATGCTCCGATGCGTATTCTGTCACTGCATCGATGCATTTGAATTCTCCTTCATACGGAATTGTTATAAACAGCACTCTGGCGCCCTGCTCCTGCAGCATGTTTACGATAGCGTCCAGTTCCCTCCGCGCCTGGTCTGTAAGCGGCTCCTGTCCGAACTCAGAACTGTCCGGCAGTGTGACAGGCTCAACGGTTTGCATTCCGGAAAAGCCTTTATTCCCAATAAAAATGTCTTTACTTGCATCTGCCGCCCTGTAGCTTGACTGGGAAATATTCTTCCAGTTCTCATGAAAAACGACAAAAGGAAGAAAATATGAGACATAGCCTTCGATATTACGGCCGAAGCACTGTCTCAGGAATGAGATCCTGGATGGCGTGTTTTTAAGAAACCTTGTGTAATATATCTCTCCATTGAGGTCGGTATCCCTAAGCAGCCAGTTGACCATATAAGTATCAATGACAGCCAGCTTAGGATGCTGTGTAAGAAGCGAATCTTCTATAAAAAGCTTTGTCGTGTTGATATGCTGCCAGTTGCAGGCATAATTGTAGGCAGCTATACCATACTTTTCGTTTATCACTCTCGGATCAAGGCCCTTCCACATATGACTTGAGCCATATGTTATCACATCAAGTGTGTTCTCGGGAACCTCGTGAAAAGCCTTTATCGAAGCGACCGAAGTGTCCGAATCGGTCGGACGGGTGATATAATTCAGGTTTGCGATAAGGAATGACAGAACAGCGATTATGCACAGCGTTTCTGCCAGAGATTTTATTTTTCTCATTATTTAAGTATCCTTCTGTAACTGTTCAGAACAGCCCGAAGCACTTGCTGCTGAAGGCGTATGAAGCGTAAATGCAGCGGGTGCCTGGCGATTTTGCATGCGGCGCATCGCTGCGGTGCATCACTCAATGTGTATCAGAACTGGAAATATATAAAGTTTGCCGCATTATAACCGGGGCCCCAGACTCCTGTAAGAAGTATGAAGCATATGAACAGCGGGATCAGGAGAACCCGTACCCACGCTGCCTGACTGCAGAGCACATCCCGCAGCTTTATTTTCCTGTATTTGAAAAAGTCGGCTGCCGTCAGCAGAATAAGACTCAGAATGATCACATTGAAGTCATGGCCGTCGAGCCCGCACTCAAAAAGCGCTCCGCCTGAGAGTACCCATGGATTTGAGGCTCTCAGCATACTGCGGATGCATGAAATAGCAGCTTTCATATTGTCCGCCCGGAAGAATATCCAGCTTATATCGACAAGGCAGAAAGTGATAACTGACTGCAGCACCCTGTGTCCGGCCGCTTTCCTGTCGATCCTGAAAAAGCTTACAAAAGCATCCCTCAATGGTTTCAGGATATCACCTAGCACCTGGTACAGGCCGTTCAGCGCGCCCCATATGACAAAAGAAAGATCCGCGCCATGCCATAGGCCGCTCACCAGAAAAACGATCATCCTGTTGAGCTGCTTGCGTGCTTTGCCTTTCCTGTTTCCCCCAAGCGGAATGTACAGGTAATCACGGAACCAGCCTGTAAGAGAAATATGCCAGCGGCTCCAGAACTCCTGTGATGTAGCCGCAAGATAAGGTGCCTGAAAGTTGTCTGTCAGATCGATCCCGAGGATCCCCGCGGCTCCGAGCGCGATCGTCGAATATCCGGCAAAATCACAGTATATCTGAACCCCGAACAGTATAGTTGCAATGATCAGATACCAGCCGGGAAATGTCTCTATATCTCCGTACACTGTATCCACAAAGATAGTGAGTCTGTCCGCAAGAACGATCTTCAGGAAGAATCCCCAGAGCATCAGCAGAACACCGTCCCGGGCCTTCTCAAAGTCAAAGTGATGCCTGGCCGGGATCTCATACAGGAGATTCCTCGCCCGCCCTATCGGGCCTGCAAGAAGCTGCAGGAAGAACGAAATAAACAATGCATACTTAAGCGGATCTTTCTCCGCCTCGATGTCTCCCCTGTAAACATCGATCAGGTAGCCCAGAGCCTGAAACGTGTAAAACGAAATGCCGACAGGCAGGACTATATTAAAGTGCGAAGGTGCAAAGCCGATGTGCAGCACACGGAGAACTCCGGATAAGATGTCCACCGTAAAATTGACATACTTGAAAAAGAAGAGAGTTCCCAGCACCAGAAGGATGGATATTGTCAGAACAGCCTTTGATGAAGCTCTTCCCCTTGCACGCCCTATGAAAAGTCCTCCGGTATATGAAACTGCGGTAACTCCCAAAAGCAGCAGTCCGTACACAGGCTGCCAGCACATGTAAAAGAAATAACTGCAGATAAGCAGCCACAGATTTTGCAGCAGCCTTCCCGGCAGGAGAAAATACATGCACACGACGATGGGAAAAAAGATTAAGAAAGAGGTTGAATTAAATAACATAATTGCTCCTTAAAAAGAAAACCCCGGAACCCTCATAAAGGATTCCGGGATTCCACCGCAGGGGATGAGAGAATCGAACTCCCACCAAAGGTTTTGGAGACCCCTATCATACCATTTGACCAATCCCCTGTATTGTCTTATCCGTTTGTTCCGGAAACGGAGATGGAGAGATTTGAACTCTCGCGCCGGTTACCCGACCTACCGCATTTCGAGTGCGGACCCTTCAGCCACTTGGGTACATCTCCTCAGAATGAAAAGCACAAAAGCAACTCCGCTCAAGGCTCACTCCGCATCTCATTATATATAAAACACACCGAAAGGTCAATAACTATTTTTAAGACAGGGGACGGTTCTCTGTCTTATTTTGTGAAATACCGTACCGCGTCCCGTATATGCGATACGTAAACCAGGCTGATCCCGGAGTCGTCTCTTATGGAGCTCCTGCACACTTCCGGAAGCATTACGGTCTGGAAGCCGAGTTTTTTTGCTTCCTGCACACGCTGCTGGGCCTGGCTCACGGCGCGGATCTCGCCTGAAAGGCCTACTTCTCCGAACACAAGGGCGCTGTCGGGGACTGTGAAATCCCTGAGGCTTGAGGCTATGGCTATGCATATTGCAAGGTCGACTGCCGGCTCTGTCATTTTCATACCGCCGGCTATGTTTACATAGGCATCGACCTGTCCAAGGGCGAGCCCGGCTTTTCTTTCAAGCACCGCCATCAGGAGGTTGACTCTGTTAAAGTCCGTTCCGACCGTGGTGCGCCTTGGTATGCCGAAATTTGTCTGGCATACCAGTGCCTGGATCTCCACGAGTATCGGCCTTGTGCCGTTCATCGAGCATGTAACTACAGAGCCCGAGGCATCGCGCGGCCTTCCGGTCAGCAGGTATTCTGAAGGGTTTTCGACCTCCTTCAGCCCCTCGTTTTCCATTTCGAAAACACCGATCTCGTTGGTTGAGCCAAAGCGGTTTTTCACAGCCCTGAGAATACGGTAGGATGCATGCCGGTCTCCTTCAAAATAGAGCACCGTGTCTACCATGTGCTCAAGCACGCGCGGTCCGGCAACGTTTCCCTCCTTGGTCACATGGCCCACGATGAAAATGGTAACACCGATACCCTTTGCGAGCTGCATCAGCACATTGGTCGACTCTCTGACCTGTGATACTGACCCCGGCGCGCTTCCTATATCCTCATCATACATTGTCTGGATCGAATCGATGACCGCAGCATCCGGCTTTCTCTTCTCGATCACACTCCTGACACTGGCAAGGTTAGTCTCGCACAGAAGCTCCAGGCTGTCTGAAAAGCTGCCTATCCTTTCGGCCCTCATCCTTATCTGCCTTAGAGACTCTTCTCCTGATACATACAGGATGCTCTTTCCGGCAGATGCCAGGTTCCGGCACATCTGAAGAAGAAGAGTCGATTTTCCTATTCCGGGATCTCCGCCTACCAGCACCATCGAGCCGGGTACGATCCCGCCGCCGAGCACACGGTCAAGCTCAGCCATTCCGCTGCCGGATCTTTCCTCCCGGTCAAGCGTTATATCCTTAAGCTTCACGGGTTCGCTTACCGGTACAAAAGGCTGCCCTCCGGACTGCCTGCTGCCGCTCTTTGCGGCAGCAGGTTCCTCGACAAAGGAGTTCCAGCTTCTGCAGCCCGGGCACTGCCCCATCCATTTGACGGATTCGTATCCACATTCTTTACAGAAAAAAACAGTCTTTCTGGTTTTCATCATCAGACACGGACTATCCTTACTGAAATACTGTCAACTCCCGAGAGGGCGGCATTGAACGAAAGCTTGCCTCCGAGGTTTGTCCTCATCACTCCGGCTGCATCACCATCGATAAATATTTCGTATTCTGTATCTGCTTCCATCTCAACGGTTATCTGCGCATCAAGCGGGCCTTCTACAGTAAAGCTCATCTCATCTCCTGTCTTGCGCAGGTCTGTCACAGCGGTTCCCGGAACGGATTCATAAACGAACAGCTCATTTTTTTCAAGCTTTGTTATTTCGCTGTATGTTTTAACCTTGTACAGATCACCCTGAAACGGAAAATCCGACAGCTTTGCCTTTTTGTCAAGCTCATAATCTCCAAAGCTCAGTGTTCCGTTTTCTTCTGCGCGAAGCAGTTCCTTTATAGCTGCCATTTTAAATATCTCCTTTATCTGCTTTATTCACTGCCTGCTCATCCTGCTGACCGGAAGCATCAAAGATAAACCGGGAATCCTTATAGCGCACCGTCACATTTGCCCCGCGCTTAATTCTTCCCTCGAGTATCTCATTAGCCAGCGCGTCCTCAAGCTTTGTCTGGATCGCGCGCCGCAGCGGCCTTGCGCCATACTTGCTGTCATATCCGGCTTCGCACAGGATATCCCGGGCTTTCGGCGTTACGCTTAAGTGTATCTGTAGCTGTTCGCTGCATCTTGTGATGAGCTCGGACAGCAGTATTCCTACTATCTTTCTTATGTCTTCCTTCTTAAGCATGTGGAAGACAATTATCTCATCGATACGGTTGAGAAATTCCGGCCTGAATATCCTCCGCACTTCTTCCATGACCCCGGATTTCATCCGTTCGTAGTCGGCTTCCTCCTGGTTTCCGGACACAAACCCGAGCCTCTTCGGTTCGATTATCGCCTGCGCTCCGGCGTTGGAGGTCATGATGATTATTGTCTGTTTGAAATCCACCCTGCGTCCATGCGCGTCGGTGATATGTCCGTCGTCAAGGACCTGCAATAGTATATTGAACACATCCGGATGCGCTTTTTCTATCTCGTCAAACAGAATAACGCTGTAAGGATTGCGGCGTACCTTTTCACTCAGCTGGCCGCCCTCATCGTATCCTACATATCCCGGAGGCGAGCCTATCAGCTTTGACACGCTGTGCTTCTCCATATACTCGGACATATCGACACGTATCATCGACTGCTCGCTTCCGAACACTGCTTCTGAAAGCGCTTTTGAAAGCTCAGTCTTGCCTACCCCTGTGGGGCCGAGGAAAAGAAACGAGCCTATCGGCCGGTCAGGGTTTTTAAGCCCCACTCTTCCCCTTTTTACCGCCTGTGAAACGGCATGCACGGCTTCATCCTGGCCTATCACCCTTTTGTGAAGCTCTTTTTCCAGCCTTGCAAGACGTTTTGTCTCTCCTTCCGTCAGACGCTGCACAGGGATCTTAGTCCATTCAGAAATGATATCAGCCACGGCACTCTCAGTAACTTCAAGCTGTCTGCTGATCTTTCTGCCTTTCTGCGGATCAAATGACTCAATCTCCTTTTTTAATGCTTCCTGTTCCTTCCGGATCTCACGCACTGCTTCAAGGTCGGCATTCCTTATCGCCTCTTCCTTGCGGGCTTCCAGATCCTTCATCTCGGAAAGCCTGGCCTCCGGGCCACCCTCTATGGACGCAAACTTCAGCCTCACTCTGGCAGATGCCTCATCGATCACATCAATAGCCTTATCAGGGAGGAACCGGTCACTTATATATCTTTCGCTCATCTTGACGGCAGCTTCTATCGCTTCGTCCTTTATCTTCACCTTATGGTGCTCTTCATAGCACGGCCTGAGTCCGTAAAGGATCTCGACCGCCTCTTTTACATCCGGTTCTTCCACCGTGACCGGCTGGAACCGGCGCTCGAGCGCTGCGTCCTTTTCAATGTACTTCCGGTACTCTTCAAGCGTTGTCGCGCCTATTACCTGGATCTCCCCGCGGGAAAGAGACGGCTTAAGGATGTTCGACGCATCGAGCGCCCCTTCTGCTCCTCCGGCTCCTATTATCGTATGAAGCTCATCTATGAAAAGCAGGATGCCTTTATTCTCCCGTACCTCATCAACAACATTCCGTATACGTTCTTCAAATTCACCGCGGTACTTGCTTCCGGCTACCATTCCGGCAAGGTCGAGCACCACTACACGCATGCCCTGCACACTCTCAGGTACGTTTCCGGCGACTATCCTCTGGGCCAGTCCTTCAGCGATAGCAGTCTTGCCGACGCCTGGCTCGCCTACAAGGCATGGATTGTTCTTCGTCCTGCGGCTCAGTATCTGCAATATACGGTTTGTCTCCTTTTCCCTGCCGATAACAGGGTCGAGCTTTCCCTCAGCAGCCAGAGCCGTCAGATCCCGGCTGTACTGGTCAAGGTTCGGGGTTGCACCATCCTGCCTGCCCCTGCCTGCCCGGTAGTTCTGGAAGGCGTAATTGATCGCGTCATTGTCATATCCCATTGCGGATAGTACTGCCACATGAAGCTTCTGGATATTGATGCCCATCGTGTGCAGCAGCCTGGTTCCTACACAGTTCTGTTTTTTGAGCATTGCAAGCAGGATATGCTCAGTGCCCACCTTCTCATGCCCCATTTCGCGGCATTCTTCTTCGGCATCGGCAAGAAGGCTCAGTGCCCGGGGGCTCATTTTGGGCTCCTCCGGGATCGTCTGCAGGTCAGACGGAGCTATCAGCTTCTGTATCAGCTCGCTCAGGCGCTCTGTGTCCGCCCCCATATGGCGCATCACTTTTCCGGCGGTGCCGTCCTGCTCGTTCAGGAGTCCCAGCAGTATGTGTTCTGTCCCGATATAACTGTGTCCGCACTCTCTGGCTGAAGAACCGGCTAAAGCCAGAGCCTCCTCAGCCTGTTTAGTGAGTTCCTTCTGCATATTTCCTCCTGCGTTATTCCTCAAGGTATTCGTCAAAGATGCTGTCGACCAGCTGATGGACATCCTCGCGGGTAACATTCTTGCAAAGTCCCCGGGCGATGCTCATCGACAGATCCTCACGCATCCTTTCCAGCTCTTTCATCCTGTCCGTGTCAACCGAGATGACCGCGCCCCTGCGGCGGTCCATCTGTATATAGCCCCACTGCCTTAAAAGGGAATAGGCTTTGTTGACCGTATGCATGTTGATACCGATCGTACCGGCCAGCGACCGCACAGACGGAAGCGGATCTCCCGCCTGCAGCTGTGAGGAAGCTATCCCCATAATGATCTGATTGGTAAGCTGCATATAAATGGCTTCGTCGCTGTTGAAATCAAGGTCTATTATTGCTGTCAGCATAAAATTCCTCCTTGTACTTCATACATGCCCATTGCCATCCGGTCAGTTCTCAGGTTTCTCCATCTGCCTCTGTTTCATGGCAATAAGCTTTTCAAAATTTGCCCTGTCAAGGACAAGGTTAAATCCGAGCGGGTTCAGTACGAATCCCTCTGCCTGCTTGATGGCTGCAGCGCCGATCTTCTCAAGCGGAAGCCTGACCATTCCCATCTTCTTCCCGCGGGAAAAACGGCTGAATTCAATGACATCACTGAACAGCGGCTGCAGGGTCTTGCCGTCCTTTGTCTTTACTCCGGCAGTGTTAAGCTTTTTGGGATCGTTCGGGTCAGGCATGACAGCCATCAGGTAATCGCTCCTCAGCATATTTGCGAACACTTCTTCCTGAAGGTCCTTAAGGCCGGTCTTCTGCTCCTGCGGAACAGGACGGCGGGCCTCCTGCATGAAATAAATGCCGGAAAGCTGAAGCGTCGGGTTAAAAAGCGGCCTCTTCTCGGGCGGAAGCTTGCTGAGGTCCTGCTGGCGCGCGATATCGTCAAGTTCAACTTCGATCGAACCCACACCGTCCTGATACACTACGGAATTGAGCCCTATTGAATGCAGAAGTCCGTAAAGCTGCGGGAAATTCTTCCTGTCATATTTCATTCCTATGATCGGATTTTTCTTCTCCGCCTCACTTTTTCCAAACTCCTTCACGTCCTCTTCACGCAGGAAGATCCATGCCTGGTCATTATAGCTCTCTTCGTCACAGGTCACATACGGCAGGTTGGTCGTCCTGGCATATGCGACATAAAGACTGTCACTTGATCTCAGGGCTTTGATTGCTTCTTCTTTTGTCATATTCCTTCATTGCTCCTTGTTTTACGTTTTACGCCTCATCGATAGCTTTTCCTATGTCATGACGCATGTATTTATTTGAAAACTCTATCCACTCTGTCGCCTGATAAGCATTTGCTCTGGCTTCCTTCAGGTCCTTTCCGGTTGCTGTGATACCCACAACACGGCCGCCGTTCGTGACTATCCGGCCGTCAAGGAATTTTGTCCCGGCGTGGAAACAGTAGTATCCTTCTTTTCCGGCAAAGTTATCGAATCCGGACATTGGAATATTCTTTTCGTAGCTTACCGGATATCCCTCACTGGCAAGAACGACACACACCGCGGCATTATCTTCGAACTCAAGCTCTGTCTGGTCTAATGTGCCATCAATGCAAGCTTCCATAACCTCAATAATGTCCGTCTTCATACGCGGCAGCACTACCTGGGCTTCGGGATCGCCGAACCTTGCATTATACTCAAGTACCTTCGGGCCTTCCTCCGTAAGCATCAGCCCGAAAAAGATGATGCCCTTGAACGGACGCCCCTCAGCTGCCATGGCGTCGACCGTCGGCTGGAAAATGGTATCCATGCATATTCTGTCGATCTCGTCTGTATAGAACGGGCTCGGGGAGAATGTCCCCATTCCGCCTGTATTCAGCCCTTTGTCTCCATCCTCTGCCCTCTTGTGGTCCTGGGCCGAGGTCATGGGACGGATGGTTTTTCCATCGACAAAGGAGAGCACCGAGACTTCTCTTCCTGTCATGAATTCTTCCACTACCATGCGGTTGCCGGCGCTTCCGAATTTTTTGTCCTCCATGATCGTTTTCACGCCCTCCTCCGCTTCGGAGAGTGAGCTGCAGATCAGCACGCCTTTTCCAAGCGCCAGGCCGTCTGCCTTGAGAACGATCGGGAATTTTGCTTTATTTCTGAGATAATCAAGAGCCTTCTCAGGATCGTCAAAGTTCTCGTATGCAGCGGTGGGAATCCCGTATTTTTTCATCAGATCCTTTGAGAATGCCTTTGATCCTTCCAGTATGGCCGCGTTCCTGCGGGGTCCGAATACCCGGAGTCCTCTTTCCTCAAACACATCTACGATACCGCCAACCAGCGGGTCGTCCATCCCGACTATGGTCAGGCCGATATTCTTCTCAGCCGCGAAATCCGCCAGCTTATCAAATTCCATCGCGCCGATCGGAACACATTCAGCGTATTCAGCTATGCCGGCGTTTCCCGGCGCACAGTATATCTTTCCGGCGCTCCTGCTCCTGCTGACACTCCACGCTATAGCATGTTCTCTTCCGCCGCTTCCAACAATCAAAATGTCCATATGTTCAGCCCTCTTTTTCCCATACCTGTCCGTTTATGGTTATAAGCTTATCGTTTGCTATCAGATCGATCGCCCGAGGCAGAATGACCCATTCCGCCTGTTCCATTACCCTTCTCTGCAGTACCTCAGGAGTATCTCCCGGGCAGACCGGAACCGCCTTCTGAAGTATGACAGGTCCGGTATCGGTCCCTTCATCCACAAAGTGCACCGTCGCCCCTGTCACCTTTACTCCGCGGGACAGTACGCCTTCGTGTACCTTCAGCCCGTAATATCCTTTTCCGCAGAACGAAGGTATCAGCGATGGATGAATGTTTATTATCCTCATCGGGAAAGCCTTTACGATCTCGGGAGGAATCGCCACCAGATATCCGGCAAGCACTACAAGATCGATATTTCTCTCGAGGAGAGCCGAAAGAAGAGCTTCGTGAAACTGTGCCCTGTTCTCATAGCTCTTTGGTGAGATGCAGAGTGCCTCTATCCCTCCCCGGCGGGCTCTTTCGAGGGCAAAGGCGCCTTCATTGTTGCTTATCACCACCCGTATTTCGGCATTCCTGATCTTATTGCTGTCTATCGCGTCCATTACCGCCTGAAGGTTGGTTCCGCCTCCTGAAACCAGTATGCCCAGCCTCAGCATAATGTCACTCCTTTTTCACCGTCTGTAATACGGCCGACTCTGAAGCATTCTTCTCCGGATGAACGTATCGCTTCCATTGTCCTGGCGGCGTCCTCTTCTGTAACTGCAAGTATCATTCCAAGGCCCATATTGTAGGTATTGTACATCATCTTTTCCTCAATACTGCCCTGCTCCGCCAGAAGCCCGAAGATGCGCGGTACGGGATAACTGTTCTTTTCTATGACTGCATGTGTCCCTTCTTTTAACATCCGCGGAACGTTCTCATAGAACCCTCCGCCTGTTATATGGCTGCATGCATGAATACGGACTCCCGCCTTACGGATGCTCTTAAGTGCCCCGACATATATTTTTGTAGGCGCCAGAAGAGCCTCTCCAAGCGTGGTTCCGAGCTCCTCGTTGTATGTTAAAAGTGCTTCCCTGTTCATCGGAAACACCTTGCGCACCAGTGAAAAGCCATTGCTGTGTACACCGCTTGAAGCTATGCCGATAAGCACATCTCCTGCTTTCAGATCTTCTCCGGTGATCATATCCTTTTTATCGACTATTCCCACGGCAAAGCCTGCCAGATCATACTCATCCTCCGGATAGAAGCCCGGCATCTCGGCTGTTTCGCCGCCTATCAGGGCAGCCCCGGCCTGACGGCATCCTTCTGCCACACCCGAAACTATAGATGCGATCTTTTCCGGATAGTTTTTGCCGCATGCGATGTAATCCAGGAAAAACAGCGGCTCACCTCCGGCGCAGGCAATGTCGTTTACGCACATGGCGACGCAGTCAATACCCACGGTGTCATGCCTGTCCATAAGAAAAGCCAGCTTAAGCTTGGTTCCGACGCCATCGGTTCCCGAGACCAGTGTAGGCTCTTCCATGTTCTTAAATGCATTCATGGAGAAGGCTCCGGAGAATCCCCCGATACCTCCAAGCACTTCCGGCCGCATAGTTTTCGCGATGTGTTCCTTCATTAGCTCCACTGACCTGTAGCCGGCTTCTATATCCACACCAGCGTTCCTGTAATCCATAGTTATCCTCCTGCTGTTATATTATTATGCAAGTCCTGAGTAAGCCGGACCTCCGTGCTTCCGGCAGAAAGCAGCGCTGCCTGTCAGTCCTTATTAAGCGCTGTCTTTCAGGCCTTATTCAGCGATTCCTGCAGTGAACGGTCCTTTGCCTCGACCTGTTCCTTCATATTGCGGCTGTAGTCCTTAAGACGGCCAAGCAGCTCCTCATCGGAAACCGCAAGTATCCTGGCTGCCAGAAGGGCTGCATTCGCGCCCCCGTTTATAGCTACTGTCGCAACAGGTATCCCGGAAGGCATCTGCACGATGGAATAAAGCGAGTCGCGCCCGCCGAGTGATGTAGTGTGCATCGGTATGCCTATTACCGGAAGCGGAAACAATGCCGCGCACATTCCCGGAAGATGAGCCGCCATCCCCGCGCCTGCTATGACTACGCGGATGCCTCTGTCCTCGGCGGTCCTGGCATATTCAAAAAACACATCTGGTTCACGGTGCGCCGATATGATCCTCATCTCGTATTCAATTCCAAGTGTGTCAAGTACCTTTGCTGCCTTTTCCATAACCGGAAGATCAGAATCGCTGCCCATAACGATGGATACTTTTGCCATGTTGTATTTTCCTTTCATTTGATCGTAATTATTATTGCTGCCGGCTGTTCCGGCATATGCCGTATGATCACTGATCTTCCTGGTCAAACGGCCGGTTGAGTTCCTCCGTTCCCGGAAGAACGAACCTTCCGTCCAGGATGATCGGCGTCATTTCGCCTTCATCATCAATAACACTGATGCTCCCGAGTTCGTCATAAGGGATGGTAATATCGGTGTGGCATCCGTAATAGGCGAGGCTGATGTCCTCTTTTCGGAGCGCGGAAATCTCGTTGTCCCGCGCGATGATCTCCTTGCCGTCGGGGTTGTATACAGGAGAGTCCTCTTCCCAGCTGTAGCAGGTATCCCCTACAGCAAAATGCGGACCCATCTTCTCCGCGATCAGGATAGGAAGCCGGTCCTCTATGTGGTATTTCCGCGCGGCCATATAGGCCGTGGTGTTCGTCCCTATCGCGAACTCACCCATAGGAATCTTGTTGTGATGATGCAGGATGTTCTCCTCAATGTACCTGCGGTTTTCTTCCTCTGTGTCAAAATTGTCACAGCTGTAGTCTATCACCTGGCCGCAGTCAAAAACAAGTGTAAGGTTTTTGAAAAGAAGTCCCTCAAGATAGACCTGCCCGACATTCAGCACACCGCCTGTCCCCGCAAGCACAGGAGAGGTGAAAACCTCGCCTACAGGAATGTTGACATCGGCCACGCAGTTCTCAAAATTAGTCTGTTTGTCCGGCTTTTCAAGATCATGCAGATGGATCAGCAGATCGGTGGTGTTTTCACCCTTTCCTTTGATCTCGACCCACTCGACGGTATCCAGAGTGTCGATTATCTTCTGCTGGATTTCCTGATACAGGCGGTAATCCAGTGTGTTGATCTTTACCGTCTCACGGAAGATCTCCTCATAGGGTTCACCTATCTCACACAGTGGGAAAGCAATGATTGTAAAGCTTCTTTCCTCGCCCGGGATATACCTGTTGGTGATCTGCATGGCCTCATTATTGTAATCTATCTGAAGCTTTTTCTGCTCTTCAGAAAGAGTCAGCGTGTTTTTGTTCTCGGCCGGAGAGAAAGGCTTTTCGCCAAAGGTCTCAATGACCGCCGGACCGCCCATCTCCTTTGCCAGCTTTTTCACCTTTTCATAGGAAACCTGAAGCATACGCAGCTTCTGCTTTGACATCTCCTTTGTGAGGAAAAGCGCATTGTCCTCACGGTGATCATAATCGTACTGCGGATTGAAGGCTCCGCCGATATAGCCTGACTTACGGAGGCCCCTTTTGTTTATCGCATGCACCGCCGTACGGTGCACTACGGGCGACAGTCCAAGTGAGCGGAACTGCTGCACTGCGGACCTGATCATCCTCTCAAAGCCTAAGTGATACTGGATATCGACGGATTTCTTGATGCTCAGCTTCTTTCGTCCGTTCACGAATCCCATCCGGTATCCTTCGGTATATACGCGCGCAAGGTCATCGACCTCTTCCTGCGTCATCGAATTAAAGAGCTGTGCCGCCCTTATCTCGTTTTCTCCGATATACTCGCCGAAGCGGTACAGGTAGCTCAGGTCATTCAGGTCAGCATTCTCTATGATATTAACAGCGAAATCCTGTGAAGGATCGACCGTATCCCGCGTTCTCTGTTCTACCATCTCCTGGCAGTAATCCTGTATGTAGGAGATCAGTATGTCCCGGATATTATCAGCCCCGGGAAGCTCCTCGCCGCAGAAGGAACCGTACACAAGAAGGAACAGCTCCAGCGCGACCGTCATGTCGTTTATGTTCTTTTCATAAGCGAATGCTATGCATCCCCTGAGTTCTGCATACAGAAAGCAAAGAGGCTGTCCATGCTCTCCAAGACGTTCCGATGCGAATGACGGGTTTCCATAGCAGGCTCCGTAGTTTTCCGGAAGCAGTTCTTCATAGAGTGCGCGGTTTTCTTCTTCATAGCCTGAAATATCAGGCTCTTCCTTACGTTCAAGTATGTCCAGGGTCCTTACAAGGAATTCTGCAGTTCTCCTGAAATAATCCCGGAACGGCTGCGGTACCTGTTCTTCACATGCGACCTCACGCACTCTTCCTGCAGAAAGGTCATATCTTTCATTCAATAATTCATCCAAGTTTTATGTTTCCTCCATTCATCTGCCCAGCTGATACAGCCCCAGCCATCCTACAAGAAGAAAGCCGTTGAGTATGGAACCTGCTATACATGTCCTGTGTTTTTTCCCCGCCTCGGAAAAGCCATAAAGGCCTAGTACGAAACCATATATGTTGAGCATCACGGCAAAAAGGCTGATAACACCGGGCAATACTGCAAATCTTTGCGGAAGCGTCCCGGACAGCAGCACAGCAAGGCACAGCAGAACAACTGATGCAATGCTGAGTATCACAGACATGCGTCCTTTCGGTGCTTCCTGCTTTTTTGCAAAAGAATATCTGAATCTTCTGGCCATGCCGGTTACCTCATATAAGCATTTTTTCCCTGACACCGAGCATCTTTGCGCCGCTTACTATCAATATAACTCCGGCCACAATGCCGAATACAACGGAAAGTATTCCTATCACAAGGCTTCCTGCCCCTGCATAACCGATGGCTTTATACTGTTTTTCTGTCATACCTTTTCCTCCTGGCAGATATATCGGCTGCAATTCAGCCGTCCAAATCAATCAACAACTCTGTACAGCCGCAAGTCTGTTCTTAAATGTTTTAAAAAACATAAGATGATCATGCCCCGTATTTTTTATAATAATCATCTATCTTCTCTTTCAGGCTGTCATCTATAACGATACGGCCTTTGTATTCCTTATTGTAAAGATGCTCGACCACTTCCGCCATTGTGACTATCGAGGCGGTCCTGATCCCGTACTTTTCCTCTATTGCGCGAAGGGCGCTTTTTTCCGTATCTTTTCCCTTTTCCATACGGTCCACAGATACTACGAGGCCAAGCACCGACACATCGCCCTGGGCTTTGATGATCGGCATTGTCTCTTCTATCGATGTCCCGGCTGTCGTGACATCCTCGATAAGAACAACTCTGTCACCGTCTGTTATCGGGCTTCCCAGCAGTATCCCTTTATCGCCATGATCCTTTATCTCCTTACGGTTGGAGCAGTAGCGGATATCCTTTCCATACAGTCCGCTTATTGCCATTGTTGCTGCCACGGTAAGCGGTATGCCCTTGTATGCCGGACCGAAGAGCACGTCAAAATCCAGCCCGAAGCTTTTCTGGATCGCAGCCGCATAGTATTCCCCTAGCTTCTGAAGCTGCGCTCCCGTCCTGTAAAATCCGGTGTTTACGAAAAAAGGTGTCTCTCTTCCCGATTTAGTAACAAAATCACCGAATTTAAGCACATTGCAGTCGATCATAAATTCGATAAATTCCCTTTTATATGTCTCCATAAAAAGCACCTCTCTTAAACAATACTCGTTGCTCTCTTGTATTAATGCGGTTTTTCCGCCTGAATATCTGACTTGCCGGCACTTCTGTGCCTTATTGGCTGTTCACTGCCCAGGCATCAGGCGGCTGAACTCCTTTCTTCTTTAAGAATCCCTACGGGCTCTGCTGCTGCCGGACATATGCTCTTCGCAGGTTAGCGTCAGCCGGCTGCGCCGATTATTTCGTTTATATCCCTTATCCCCTGGGATTCCATGAACTCACATATTCCCCTGACGATCTCCGGCGCCGCATACGGATTCATGAAATTCGCCGTACCTACAGCAACTGCCGAGGCTCCCGCCATCATAAACTCTATGGCATCCTCAGCGCAGGTGATGCCGCCCATTCCGATGACCGGTATCTTTACAGCGTGGGAAGCCTGGTATACCATGCGGACGGCAACCGGTTTTATGGCCGGGCCCGAAAGCCCGCCGGTCCGGTTTGCAAGTGCAAAAGTCCTGCGGTAAATGTCTATCTTCATACCTGTCAGTGTATTGATAAGCGACACCGCGTCCGCGCCGCCTGCTTCGGCAGCCCGGGCCATTTCAGCTATATCAGTAACATTCGGGCTGAGCTTCATTATCACCGGAAGCGAAGCTTCTTTTTTCACCCGCTCCGTGATGTGCTGAAGGGCTCTGGGATCCTGTCCGAAGGCGATCCCGCCCTCCTTCACATTCGGGCACGAGACATTGATCTCAAGCATGTCCATGTCCTGATCCTTCAGCCGTCTTACCACCTCACAGTAATCCTCCTCAGTCCTCCCGCAGACATTCACAATTATCTTTGTATCATATTTCTTAAGGAAAGGAATATCCCTGTCTATAAAAACATCTATCCCCGGGTTCTGAAGGCCTATCGCGTTAAGCATCCCGGAGCTGGTCTCGGTTATCCTTGGAACCGGATTTCCCGGCCACGGTACATTTGCAACACCCTTTGTCACAACTCCGCCAAGCTCGTCCAGGGAATAGAATTCACTGAATTCCGCGCCGGAGCCAAAAGTACCCGAGGCAGTTATAACGGGATTTTTCAGGCTTACACCTGCTATGGAAACCTCTGTTCTTATCATAGAAGGACCTCCGTGCTGAGAAATACCGGACCGTCAGAGCAGACCCTTTTGTTCTTCACATTTGTATGCGGATCGGTGCCGGCCGACCGGCATACACATGCAAGGCACGCTCCGATGCCGCAGGCCATCCGCTCTTCCAGTGAAATGTAACAGGGTATGCCGTTTTCCTCTGCCCACGATGACAGGGCGCGCAGCATAGGGGCAGGCCCGCATGCGTATATCCTGTCCGGCCTGTCTTCAAGTGTTTTTATCACATCCAGGACATTTCCCTTCGTCCCGGCACTGCCGTCCTCCGTCGATATATATACACGGCCGTACTTTTCAAATTCATCAGCAAGAAAAGTGCCGCTGCGGAAACCAAGTACGATCGTTTTACCTGACCGGAGGCTTCCGGCGGTAAAAAGCATCGGCGGTATTCCGACTCCTCCGCCCACTATCATTATATTCTCTTTTTCGCTTCTGTCCGTATCAAAGCCGTTTCCGAGAGGTCCTTCTGCACGCAGGACTGTGCCTTCGGGTGTGCGGGAGAATTCTTCTGTCCCCGTACCTTTTCCGGTCACCCGGTAAACCAGCCGGAGGTGCCCGGTATCCGGATCCGCGCCGCATATGCTGATCGGGCGCGGCAGGATTTTTCTGCCGTCATTGCAGTACAGCATTATAAACTGACCCGGGCGTGCATTTTCCGCAATGTGCTCTGTTTCAAGGGTCATGTCAAATATCCCGGGGAATATCTCCCTCTGGGACAAAAGCCTGCAGTTTTCATAGTATTTCATCAGTGTCTGCTCTCCAGTGCCTGTTGAATGTCCTCTATCATGTCTTTTGCTGCCGCGCGAGCTGCCTCTGCATAACCTCTCTCGCCGAATGAAGCGTACTTTTCCTGCTTCCAGGCGGCAATGATGCCGCGGGAGGAATTGACAATCGCGCCCAGGCCGTCATCGTTGAAGAAGTGGGCAAGATCCTTGCCCTTGCCGCCCTGTGCGCCGTATCCCGGCACAAGGATGAACGCTTTCGGCATAATGCCGCGGAGGATCTTTCCTGTTTCAGGATAGGTCGCGCCGACAACCGCCCCTATGTAGCTGTAAGAATCGCCCATGAGGCTGCTGCCCCATGAATCCACCTGGCGGGCCACCCATTCATACAGCGGCTTCCCGTCGATCAGGCGGTCCTGGAATTCACCGCTTGAAGGATTGGAAGTCTTGACCAGGATAAACAGGCCCTTCTTTTCCTCCTCGCAGATTTTGATAAAGGGTTTTACCCCATCGCTTCCAAGATATGGGTTGACGGTAGCAAAGTCCTCATCAAACGGTTTAAATGATGCGGTGCCTACCCTGACCTTTCCAAGATGCGCTGCCGCGTATGCTTCAGAGGTGGAACCTATATCTCCCCGCTTCACATCCCCGATCACGATCAGGCCCTTGCTGTGGCTGTAATCTACCGTCCGCTTAAAGGCATAGAGTCCGGGGATGCCGAACTGTTCATACATGGCTATCTGGGGCTTTACTGCAGGTACGATATCGCATATCGCGTCGATGATGCCTTTATTGTATTCAAACACCGCATCGGATGCGGCTTCCAGAGATTCGCCCTTTTCACTGACCGCTCCGGCCAGAATGTATTCAGGTATGTACTGCAGCATCGGATCAAGTCCGACAACAACCGGAGCTCCTGTCTCTTTTATGCGCTTTGTCAGTTTATTTATCATATGAGTATACTTCCTTTCCTCCGCATATAGTGTGTATCACCCTTCCTTTTACACTGCGTCCGTGGAATGGTGTATTGCGGCCCTTCGATGCGAACTTATTCTTATCAATTGTATAAGAAGCTTCAGGATCAATTATCACTATATCAGCCGGACGTCCTTCTGCGATAATCCCGCAGGAAAGTCCGAGTATTCTGGCCGGGTTAAGGCACATTTTCTCCACCAGCTGCATCAGGGTGATCACTCCGGGCAGTACAAGTTCTGTATATATAAGTGAAAAGCTGGTCTCCAGGCCGACTATTCCAAAGGCAGCTGTCTTCATTGACCCTGCTTTGTCCGCCCTTGTGTGCGGGGCATGATCGGTGCTTATGACCTGTATGCTGCCGTCAGCCAGCGCTTCCCGAAGTGCCTTGACATCCTCCGGTGTACGAAGCGGCGGATTCATTTTAAAATCCGGATCATCTCTTATTATATCGTCTGACGAAAGGATCAGATGGTGCGGACACACTTCTGCCGTGATGCCGTTTATCCCTTCTCTTTTCAGGGCCTGCATAATCCGGGCGCATCCTGCCGTAGAAACATGGCACAGATGAAGATGCACTCCCGTATCAACGGCAATCGCGATATCCCTTGCGGTAATGCTGTCCTCTGTCGCATTCGGAATGCCGGGCAGGCCAAGCCTTTCGGCATTCCTGTCATCATTCATGCATCCGCTGCCGCGCAGATCTATGTCTTCACAATGGTCAAGGATCGGGAGTCCTTCTTCTGCCGCAAGCAGCATGGCATTCCTGAGCACCCGGGAGTTCATCACGGATTTCCCGTCCTCAGACAGTGCAATGGCACCGGCTTTCGCCATGCCCTTTATGTCTGACACTTCCAGCCCTTTTTCGCCTGCGGTCAGCGAACCTGTCTGCAGCACATTCACAGGCGCGAGCTCCTTTGCCTTGTTAAGTACATAGGCAAGGCGGTCAGGACTGTCCACCACAGGGCTTGTGTTGGGCATTGCGACTATCGTGGTAACTCCTCCCCGGGCCGCGGCCTTTGCTCCGCTCACTATATCCTCTTTGTCCGTCTGCCCCGGGTCACGAAGATGCACGTGCATATCCACAAGCCCCGGCAGCACCAGCATTCCTTCCGCATTTATCACTGTATCTTCTTTGCTGATGCGGTCAATGCTTTCGCTGAGTGCAGCTATTTTGTCATCTTTAATATAGATATCCATGATGCGGTCCGTTTCTGACGCCGCATCGATCACTCTACCATTCTGAATCAGAATCCCCATGCGTCTGACCTCCAAAGTATACTTTTCCCAGTATTATTCATCCTCCATCATACACGAAAATGTCTGTTTTATAAAGACCCATTTATTTTTCTTTTCAACTTGACATTTTTGTCATCGGGTTATATAATCATTGCATATAAGGACTTTTTGATAGAATATTTAATGTAAATCACTGAATTTTAAAGATTTTGTTTCTATAATTCAATCTGTAAAGCTTATGATTTTTATATTTCAGTATTTTCTATCATCTTTTGCCTGTTCTTTAATCAATTTCTAACTTTTCGGTACATGCTGAACGGTTATGAAAATTACTAACTTTTTTTGGAGGTATCTAACATGAATAAGGGAACTGTTAAGTGGTTTAATGCGGAAAAAGGCTATGGATTTATTACCGGTGAAGATGGACAGGATGTATTTGTACATTTTTCCGCAATCAACGGTGAAGGTTTCAAGTCTCTGGACGAGGGCCAGCAGGTGACTTACGACCTCTCCGAAGGTGCCCGTGGGATGCAGGCAGCAAACGTTACGAAGCTTTGATCCGTATTTCTTTTGTATCGTGATAAAGATGATTTAAAAAACGGTCTGCGTTATGGCAGACCGCTTTTTTATTCCGTTTGCAGCTGTTCGGGAACTGTAGACTGTAATGAACAGCTGCTTCCATTTCGTTTTTATTCAGCCGTAAGGTTACTAAGCTCAGTTGAGAAATCCTCAAGAGCGGTTATGTTCACATCTGTAGATACATAGCTGTTCTCTGCATCGCCCTTATCAGTCACTTTGTTGTATACGGAAAAACAGATCCATCCGGCGGCAGCGATCGCCACTACTGATACGACGATCTGCTCGATCCTGCGCATTCTCTTCTCTTTTTTAATGATCTTGCTCCGGTTGGCCTTCTGTTCTTTATACAGATCAACTTTTTTCTGGCTCATCTTTTCGTCTCCTTTGCCTTCGTTTTAAAACATATAGTGGATTATAGCACAGTGGTAAAAAAAAGAAAAGCATAAATTAGAGGCATAATCTATTGACGCCGGGAGATGTGGATAGTAACATTTAAGCGGGTTTTGAGACCCATGGTTTACCGTTTATTCCGGCCCGCAGCATACGGTGCTTCCGGCTGTTTTAATTACAGTTACCATTCACGGCCCAGCCGCAAGCGGCTGGGTCTGAGCCCTACATTCGGAATCTCGCCCTTGCGGGCTTCATCGCTGCTTCGCAGCTGAATTCCTCATGAAGGGCTCAGACCCTGTAGGAATATTTACTCTGCTCTGCTCATGCAGGCATGGCAGCGCAGAGTAAATATTCCTGCGGCCGTGAACAGTAACCTGTTACAGGGAGATTTAATATGCGCATCTTTGAAATACAGGATATCAGGGAATTTACTTCTCATCTTTTCCTGAAAGATCACTTTGATGAGCTTCAGTTTTGTGAAGCTGACTTTATCACCTTTGCCTCTTTCCATTTAGACGGAAAAAGGCAGCAGGACTATTTCGACACGGATGAACAGAAACAGCTGGAACAGGAAGTGTGGATACACTGGAAGGAGATCCGGCCTTTCTGCCTGTCACTTATCCGCGGGAAACGCCTTCCCCTTTCATTTAAGATAGTTTTAAGGCTTCCCGCAACGCACCAGCTGTGCTGTAAAATACAGGAGCTGGGCGAAGAGGCCGGAAAACAAGATCTGTTCCTGAACATTATGTACAAGGACAAACGCCTGGTCTGCACTACAGGCGCTGCCATGTCCGGCTTTGTGCCGGGAGTAAAGCCAGGAGCAGTCTGGGATACTGCGGCAGAAGCGCTGCTGCGCTTCTGACCTGGTTCTCCATTGAGGTGTTTATACCATCATATACTGCTATTACTGCTGTTATGTATTGCTAAAAACGGGCATGCTGACCATACAGTTTATCATATTGTTTTACTCTTACTACGAACAGTTCGAGAAACTTGCGGTTTGTGGGCCTTTTAGGAAATTCAGTGCCCATAACCTGCTCCATCTGTTTTCTTCTGGTCTCCCATGCCGCCGTTATCGTAAAGCGGATATTCTGCTCTATCCTTGCCGGTGTAACACCGAACTCTTTCGCAAGATCCGGATACAGCACTTTTGTAAACTGGTATTCCTTTGCAGGTGTTCTGAGAAGCTGTTCAGCAGCTGCCGCCAGATAAATGTATCCTCTGTTTTTTGAAGTGATCCCCATTTTAAACAGCAGATCATAAATCCTTTCCATGTTTTTGTTCCCCGGCGGCCATTTTACACAGTCAGGAGCTGACTGCTGCTCACGGCTGTAAGGAAATCTGCTCTGCTCATGCATGCATGGCATAGCAGATTTCCTTATGGCCCAGAATAGCCTGTGCTTTCGATGCACAGGTTTTTATCAGGCAGGTCCTTACTTTTAATGGCACATCAACAATATCAGAACCCGGCTTTTGAGGCCGGGTTCTGGTTTTTACTTTACAAGCATCATAAGGATCTCATTTGTTCTTTTTACAAATCCTGTCATCTCTTCGGGTGAAAGCTGTTTATGGCTGATCATCGCAAGATCATACAGCTGCTCGCAGATCAGTTTTGAATTCTCCGGCTTCTCTTCTGCTGAGAGAGCTTTTACAAGCGGATGTCCGGCATTGAGGATAAGTGTTTCCTGGTCTCCGAACATTGACTGATCCATGCCATACATGCTGTACATCTTCATCATATCCTGCATCCTGCGGCTCTCCTCAGAAAGAGTAACCATGGCTGCAACATTTGCGTTCTTAAGATTCTCAACCTTAACCTCAAGCTTGTCCTTGCCAAGGCTCTCGCGGAACAGGTCTCTCAGACGGTCAGCAGTCCCTGCCTCGACAACTGCATCCTCGTCCTTCAGCTCCTCGGTAAGATCAGCATCGATGCGCATAAAGCGTACGTTTTCATTCTTCTGCTCCAGATGGGTAATAAAAGGAGCGTCAATATTATGCTTCAGTATGACTGCGTCTTTTCCTGCCTCGCGGAACATATTGATATACTGGCTCTGCAGGATCTCATCGGTCACGTAGTAGATGGTTGTCTTTTCAGGTTTTTTATCCCCGGAATCCTCTGAGACTTCATCAGCTGCACCTTCTGCAGCGGTTTCGGCTTTTTCGTCTTCAGAAGAAGCTTCATCAGCTGATTCACTGCTTTCTTCAGCCTCTGCTTCCTCTTTGTCTTTTTTGCCGTTCTCTTCGATGCAGTCCTTCAGGGTGAGATATTTTCCATCCAGATTCTTGAACAGTACATAATCACTGATCTTCTCGGCAAATTTTTCCTCTCGGATAACGCCGAACTTGATGAACGGGCTGATGTCGTCCCAGTATTTCTCATAGGACTCCCTGTCGGTCTTGCACATACCGGTCAGCTTGTCAGCGACCTTTTTGGTGATATAATCAGAAATCTTCTTCACGAAGCCGTCATTCTGAAGCGCCGACCTTGAAACGTTGAGCGGAAGATCCGGGCAGTCAATGACACCTTTGAGCAGCAGCAGGAACTCCGGAATGACCTCTTTGATGTTGTCCGCTATGAACACCTGGTTGTTATAGAGCTTTATGGTTCCTTCAATGCTGTCATACTCTGTGTTGATCTTCGGGAAGTACAGGATGCCCTTGAGGTTGAACGGATAGTCCATGTTAAGATGTATCCAGAACAGCGGCTCCTTATAGTCCATGAATACCTTGCGGTAGAATTCCTTATACTCCTCATCAGTACATTCATTGGGATGCTTTGTGAAGAGCGGCTTTGTGTCGGAGAGTGATACCGGCCTTTTATTTATCTTGACCCGGTCACGCGCCGGAGAGATCTCGACGGTTTCCTTCTCTCCCTTGTCATTTTCACGTTCTTCTGTCTTTGCTTCCTCATGGATATGCTCTACTACCACGTCATCCGGGGTAAGCTCTGACTCATCTATTGTCTCGTATTCCTGCGGCGCGTTTGCCTTGGACAGATAGATGTTTACCGGCATGAAGGAGCAGTATTTTTCGATAACTTCACGCATCCTGTAGTCGTTTGAAAACTCTACGCTCTCATCATTCAGGAAAAGAGTGATCTCGGTACCAACCTCGGTGCGGTTGCCATCCTGCAGTTCATAGACCGTGCCGCCGTCACAGGACCAGTGTACCGGAACAGCGCCTTCCTTGTAGGACAAAGTGTCAATATGCACTTCGTCAGCCACCATGAAAGCTGAATAGAAGCCCAGTCCGAAGTGACCGATCATCTGATCATCTGTTGTCTTGTCCTTATACTTCTCAAGAAACTCTGTCGCGCCTGAAAATGCTATCTGGGTAATGTATTCCTCAACCTCATCAGCCGTCATGCCGATTCCGTTGTCGATGAATTTAAGTGATTTCTCCTCAGGGTTTACAATAACCCGAATCTCCGGTTTATACTTCTCCGGAAATGTGTAATCACCCATCATTTCAAGTTTTTTGAGCTTAGTGATGGCATCACATCCGTTTGAGATCATCTCCCTGACGAAAATATCATGATCTGAATAGAGCCATTTCTTGATTATAGGAAAGATGTTCTCACTGTTGATTGATAGATTGCCATGTTTTACTGCCATTTTATCGTCTCCTTTTACAGCTTATTCGTACCTGCGGCGTTATCCCGCCGATACGGCGTTTTAAACTCTATAATCTTCACTGCTTTTAAACCATATAATAATACTCAGAAAACTGAATGTCAAGGGAAAATTAGCACTCATTTTTAACGAGTGCTAGCAACAAGACAAGGGGATGAGAAAAAAGTCTTTTTTTCAGAATATAGCTCCGGTGCTTAATCTCTGCCGCAGGGGGGATTTCTCCGAAAGGTGTGGGGGGAAAACGCTCTCAGAGTTGCGAAGCCCGACGTTTTCCCCCCACACCCCCCTTTCCCCGGGCACGCTCTTTTTGATTCTTACAAATTAAAACAGACAGGGGACGGTTTCCTGACTTAATCCGACATAATAGGGGGCTGTGAAAAATGCATTGCTTTTTTCACAGCCCCTGTATTATTTTAAACATACTGTTATATTGTTGTAAGCAGCGTGCCCGGGGACGGAGGGGTGTGGGGAGTTGCTGGGTGCCGGTGGCACCCGTTTAGCAACGACCGGAGCGGAGCGGAGAGAAGTCGGACTTCGCAACTCTGAGAGCGTTCCCTCCCCACGGTTTTAGTTTCGGTTGCCGTCCCTTCTCCGGTTGGAGAAAATGCTGCAATAGAAAAAGAAGAGGGGTACGGGGTGGAGAAAAAGACTTTTTTCACAACCCTTGCGCTTTTTATTTTCTCTTTCTCTTTATGAGTATCACTGCTGCGACTGCGATTGCGGCGGCGGCAGCTCCCAGGACTATCAGCATAGGAAGGGTGTTTGTATCATCTCCTGTCCTTGCTGCTCTTACCTGTCCGGGTACGGGAGTCATGGTGGCGGTCTGTACAGCGCGGACAGTAAAGTTTACCTGCTTCACATCCTGTACTCCTGTGCTTACCCATGTGCTTCCGTTAAACTGCTGCTGGAGGAACGTTGCCTTGAGCACATAATTTCCACCCTGGCCCATCCTGAAGGCAGCCGAGAACGGCTCACAGTCCCAGATCCTGTTTTCAAGTACGTTCCAGCAGTAAGGAACGAATCTCACATCGCCCTGTACCGGACTTAAATTGCCGTATCCTGCTCCGGAGGCTGAAAATGATATTTTATCTCCTGTCGTGTATGCGTAGCTGCTGTCGATGCCTATTATCATATTGCCTGAAGCGTCAGCAATTACAGGATTCCTTGCATTTACCGTAACGCGTACCGTTGTTATCAGTGGTATATTGTCCGGATTTTTTATTCCTCCCGGCAGAGTCACACGGCCTGTGACGTTGAATGTCTGGGCTGTTTTCACACCCGGATCATAGACACAGCCTGCCGTATCCCAGACTACACCAGCCGTCATATTACCATTTGTTGTAGTGACCGTAACTGCTCCCGGAAGTTTTAACGCCTGTGAAGTTTTGGCAGTTCCATTGGCGAGCCCTGTTATGTCAGCCGGATTAACAATACCCGTCAGGCTGACTGTTCTTGCCCCCACTATAAAATTAGCGTTTACAGCAGCTGCGGCATCCCCGTCACCCTTTACCGTAATCGTTTCAAAATACTGGCCCTGTGAAAGTCCGGTTTTTGGAGCAATAGTAAATTTCAGTGATGCCCCCGGAGCTATCGTGGTTGTCTTCAGACTGCTTATTACATAGTTGACTGAAGAGGGCTGCTTAATATTTACCGCAGTATTTCCCGTGTTCGTTACGGTGACTGTCTGAGCTGCCGGAGGAGCGGCATAGCCTGCTTCCTTCTGCCCGAAGTCAATGCTGGTTCTGTCCACAACAATACGATATACTTTTTCTTCATTTTTCACCGAGAATCTTACCGGAACTGCCGCAAGGATCATTTCCTCCCCGTCTTCACCGGCAGCCGTAAAAGTAAGGCTTTCGGGATAATCGCCCGCTGCAAGTCCGGTTCTCGGCCTTACAGTGAACATCGAGGTCTCTCCAGGCGCAAGCTCAGACGCGCTGAGTCCGCTTATTTCGTAAACCAGCGATTCCGGTGCAGAAAGGGAAAGGTCCGTGTTTCCTGTATTTGTGAGAGTAAAGGCAGCTGCCGCAGGAGCGTCCTGATATCCTGCAGTGCGTGAACCGAAATCATATCCTTCCGGACTTACACTGAGGGAGTATTCTTTAGCCTTTTCAATCACAACAAAAGACAGATCAAAGGAATACGCCTCATCGGCATCAACTATCTCCACCTGCTCGTCGTCCTCATACTCTTCCGGAATAAACCCCTGATAATCAAGCTCGATATTTTCCAGGTATTCGCCTGCACTCAGTCCTGCAGCCGGCTGAACCAAAAACTCACAGGCTTCACCCGGAGCGATCTCAATCGTATCCTCTGAAGATATTGTAAAGAATTCCGCTGAAGGACGGCTCAGTATTACCGGAGCGCTGCCGGTATTCGATACGGTTATGATCTGCGATTCGGGAAGGGCTTCATATCCTTCCGTCTCAGCCCCGAAATCAAGCACTGTTGGAGCTATATCAAGTGATATTATTACCTGTGCAGGATTCTCATCCTCTGTTTCTCCGCCTTCCTCACCGCCTACCGGATTGCTCACTTCTTCTCCGCCCTCTTTACCAGGCTCAGTCTCTCCATCACCGTTTACATTTTCCGGCTCGGTATTTCCTTCACCATTTACATCTTCCGGCTCGGTATTTCCTTCACCATTTACATCCTCCGGCCCGGTATATTCATCGCCGTTTACGTTTTCCTGCTCGGTATTTTCCTCACCGTTTACGTTTTCCGGCTCAGTATTTCCTCCGCCGTTTATGTTTTCCGGCTCAGTATTTCCTTCGCCATTTACATCTTCGGGTTCAGTTTCTTCCCCGCCGCTTTCGATCGGTTCTTCTATATACTCTTCACCGCTGTCTGCACCGTTATTCTCTGCCGGAATCTCCCCTTCTTCCGTGGGATTTATACCATCCTGAAAAGCTCCGGTGTCAGCAGCATCACTGTTCTGATCTGTTCCTTCGACAGGTTCCTCTATATATTCAATCGCCTGATCCGCCTCAGGTCCTGTACTCTCTTCACTGTTTTCACTTTCGTCGTCTTCGACAGGGAAAAGCTCTTCACCCGGTTCCACATTGACACCGGCGATTATGGTTGCCTCAGCTCCTTCTGCTGAACGGTATGTGATCTCGTCATGATACTCACCGGGTTCTACTGATTCACGAGGCTTTATGAAAAGCTGAACAGACTCGCCCGGACCAAGTTCATCGTTTATATCTCCGACCATAAAGTGTTCAGGTGCCAGACTCTCAAAATGCAGTATCTCCGTACCTGTGTTCGTAATCGTAAAATACTGCACTTCCGGATCCGAAAGATCCTCTTCACTGATCGTTCCAAAATCCAGTTCGCCGTTTTCGCTGTTCACTGCAACTTGCAGGGCAGCGCCGGTTCTATGCGCTTCACCGTCTGCCTGCGATTCTGTTTCAGCAGGCTCCGGAAGGATAGTCTCTTCACTGCCACCAGCCACTTCCTGCCCGGGCATACTGCTCTCTCCAGGTTCCGGACTGATGACCGTCTCCTGGCCAGTCACAGGATCATAAATATAATAAACTTCATTTGCATCTTCCATACCAGGTGTGTCTGTCCCCGGATGCTCTACGTATGCCTCTCCGGCCTGGGTGGGAAGATTCTGCATTTCTTCTCCTGTTTCTGCTCCGTCCGAACCTGTCGGATTTCCATATGCATCAAAACCTGTCTCTGATCCGTTCATGGCCGCAGGATCTCCGGATTCATCATAAGCCGTTTCTGATTCGTTCATGGGCACAGGATTTCCGTATTCATCATAGGCCGTTTCTGATTCGTTCATGGGCACAGTATTTCCGTATGCATCGTAGACCGTTTCAGATTCATTCATGGGCATCGGATTTCCATATGCATCGTAGACCGTTTCAGATTCATTCATGGGCATCGGATTTCCATATGCATCGTAGACCGTTTCA